>NZ_VWXM01000023.1 GCF_009268105.1 Candidatus Phytoplasma sacchari | reverse complement strand
GTACGATTATTCAAACTAATGAATAAATACAACAAAATTTTCGGCGCCCACTACCCGCGAAAAATTTTTTAAAATTATAAAAAAAATAGCTCAAATTTTATAAAAAATTTGAACCAGAAGGTTTGATAACAAACCAAGTTAATAAATATTACTATTTATTTAATAATATTTCATCCCCCGGTCCAAAAAAGTCTGGGGGATGAAATATAACATAATTTCTAATAATAAATAATTTTATTTTTTTTTAAAATACGATTATTCGGTATTCTCCATATAGGCGCTTCGCGGCAATGTTAATGGCGCGCGCGCCTATATGGTTTCATCCCCCGGTCCAAAAAAGTCTGGGGGATGAGTTTTTATCACCATTATACAAAAAAAAAATACAAAAAAAACACTCTATCCCCCAATTTTAATCAGGGGATAAACTTTATTTCTCAATTACTTCAACTTTGTTATCTCCGAACATAATTCTAGCAAGTACTTCAGCAGAATGACCATTAGCATATTTAAGAGATTTCTTAATTTCTTTTTCTTCATCAGTGTAATACAAAGGACGTTCATCATGATAATCTAATTCATCAAATTCAATAACTTTGATGTTTTTTCGAACATAAATATGATCATATTTTCCAAACTCATCATTTTTTTCACACCATTTCTCAGGGTGTTTATCAGGATTAACAATATAAATAAAAAATTTTCCACCAGTAATGGTAACAGTTCTTTGCATTTTAACATCTACTTCTGTAGTATCGCCATTACCAACTAAATTTTTAATACCATCATCTGGATCAAATTTATAAATTTTTTGAAGGGGGATGTCATCCATAATAACAACTGGTCTAGTATCATCAAACTTTTTAGGTGAAAAATCAATTTTTCCTTTAAGATAACTATATTTTAAACCAAGTTTACGTAAAATTGTTTTAACCATTCTCGTTTTACCAATTCCAGTACCACCAACAATAAAAAGAGATTTTTTTCTAAATTTAGAATTCATTAATTTTAAAATCATTTTTTCAACCATATCAAAAGGTTCCGAAAGATAACTATCAAAATCATAAATTTCAGTTTCTTCTGGTAATTCACAAACAAAAGTATCTTTAGACATTTGTAAAGCTAAACTCCTTAATTTATCCCAATAAAGAACATTATCTAATTTATAAGCAAAATTTTTTAATTGTTTTTCTGCTTCCGCAGGATCAATTAAACCATTCTTAAATAAAACTTCTAAACGAAGTCTTTCAATATCAAGTTCATTTTTTTTCTCTCGTTCATCTTGTTGACGGCTTTTCTTTGGATAAACACCGTTTTCAATAAAATTACCTTTTTTAATAATATAGGATCGATATTTATCCATGTTATTCCCAAATTTTTCTTTTGGTTTACCAAAATGAGCAGTTCTATATTCTTCTCGACCGAAATAATTAATAAAAGGTAAAGCAAAAACCCTTTGAGCATCTCGTAAATCTATTTTCTTATCAAAAACTAATAAAGCATGAATATGTCCACCCTGATCAAAATGACAATCATCACAACTAATGTCATAAATAACATTAATTTTCTTTTTATTTTTACTATTAAATTTATTAATATTTTCTTTCAATAATTGAATAAATTTTTCCTTCAAAACTGGAAACCTAGAATAGGTTAAACCAACCACTTTAGTATGCAATCTATAAGGTTTCCAATTGTTTTTAACATTAATTACCACCAAAGATCTATTTTTTGGTATAATAAGGGTGTTAGATTTCATTTTCTTTCCTTTCGAAACTGCTCCATCGCAGTTTTTTTTATTTTATATAATTAAAATATGTTAACTTACATGCCTGTCACGCTATTAATTAATCCTTTCGAAAGCCTTCGCGCTTTTTTTTTTTTTTTTAAAATAGCACTGGATGAACTCTTAAAGAGCCAATCCAGGACTTGGTAATAAAGAAACTGCAGCTCCTTTTTTTAAACCACTTAAAGCGGCATCTTGAATTTCTCCAACAACATCAAAAAAAGTTCCAAGATAATCAGAAAACTTTTTAGAATCAGAAGCAGAACTAATAGAACTATCAACTACTGGTTTGGGACGAGGTAAATTTAATTCTTTTTTAAACTCATCCATAAAAGGTTTAGCTAAATCACGAGCTTTAAATATTTCTTCAAAATTACTTGATTTGGCTTGACTATAAACAGCAACAATTTTATTGAATAAATCCTTTTGATGAGCATTTAAATTAGTTAATTCAACTGAAGTTAAACCTAAATTCATAAAGTTTCGAGCAAGATTCTCATAAATCTTATTCTTTTTCAAAGCTCGAAAACTATTTAAACCTTCTTGAATTACTTCAGGACTTAAAGTTGTTTGAGGTTCAACTACTGGTTGTTCTTGAACAGCTGGTTGAGTTTGAGTTTCTAAAGAAACCTTACTTTCTACTTTTCCTTCTTTAAAGAGATCAGGAAAAAGAAAAGGAAGAAATAATAACAACAACAAAAGAATCATGAAAAGAAGGAGAAAAAGAAAAGATTTATTTCTTTTTCTCATGATCTTTTACCTCTTGTTGTTTTTTTTCTTGATATTCTTTAATAAACTCTAATAACCAATCAGGATTGTAATAACCAATTTCAAAAGATTTAAGAAATTGTTTTCTTTCTTGTTCTTTTTGTTTTTTAACTAATTCTTCATGAGAAAGATTCATTTTCCAAATCATTTACGTTTACCTCCTTGAGAATTCAAAATATATTCTTTAATATTTTTAAATTCTTCTAAAGGAAGGTTTCGAAAACCAAATTTATTTAATTTAGGTTTAGTAGAAACAGGTTTTCGATAAACAGGCTTTTGATAATTCTTCTGATATAAACCAGCATTAAGAGCTAAATAATATTTTTCTTGTTCAGATAACTTTTTAGTTCTAAACAAACTAACAATTTTAAGAATTACTAAACCAATAAAATAAAGAATGTAAAAAATAATTTTGAATTTTACTAAAAATCCAACAATACAACCAATTACAAATAAAATAAAAACAATCCAAAGGATATGAACAAAAATATCGAAACTACCTAAAACTTTAACTTTTTCAACATGATCACTTAATGCTAAAAAATGTTCTCCTAATGATATAATAAAGTTGTAAAATTTTTTTAAAAAAATTAACATATTTCCGGCCTCCTAAGGTCGCAACCATGTAACTTTCTTCCGTCGAAAGAAATAAAAGTTATATGGTTTTTTTTATTTATAAATCTAAAAAAAGAAAATGGCCCTATATATACGACGTATTCCAAGCATACATATAAGACCATTAACATTTTATATTATATCGTAGTAAGATATAATATTTTTTATATTTTTTTTTGAGAAAGTTGGAATACGTTTCTACTTATAGTATAACATATTATTAGATAGAAACAACATTAAAATAACATAATTATGTTATTTTAA
>NZ_VWXM01000022.1 GCF_009268105.1 Candidatus Phytoplasma sacchari | reverse complement strand
TTTATTCATTATTTTTTTTATTTAACACATTATTTTTCAAAAATTATTTTTTGACTTTTTTTATATTTTCTGATATTTTAATTTAAAATATAGCTATTTTAATAGTTTTTTCATTAAATTTTTTTTTTATTTGGATGATTTTAAACAATATAAACAATTTTTTTAGAAATAAGAGATTATAAAAATGAAATTTATATATAATAATAATTTCAAAAATATTTTTATAATTATTATTTTATTTTTTTCGATTTTAATAAATTTAATAAGTTCAAAAAATAATTATGTTTATTCTTTAAAATTTAAAAAAAAATCAGAAATAACAAAAAAAAGATTTAATCAAAAAAAATTCAAAAAGTGAAATTATACAAAATTGTGATAATTACTTATTTGAAACTATATCAATTTATTTATTATATGATATTTTAATTTTCTCTAATACAGAAATAATAATGTTTTATGGTTTGATTATTTTATTAAAAAATAAATTAAAAAAAATAATATTTTTTAAAAAAATTTTTTTTAAAAAACTAAAAATTTTTTTTACTAGAATTTCTTTGTAAAAACAAAATAGCTTGAAGGATGAATAAATAAAACGCCTTAAGCTGCGCTTTGTTTTTAAATATTTTTTTCATTATTTTTATTATTTTTTATAAAGTTTTTTTTAAAGATTTTTAAAATCTTCACGCTTTTTTTTAAAAATAAAAATTAAAATAATTAAAATTTTTTGTCCCCATAATTATAGACAAATTTGGAAAACGCGATAAGTGTGTCAAAAATCTCTCAAATTTATATGTTTTATATATTAAAGCTTAAATAAAAAGGAGGATATATATTAAAAGGTAAAAATAATTTTTAAATATTATTGTGTGTAAAATATATTTTTCATATATCTTTTTTTAAAAAAAATTGATTTTTTACCTACTTGCAATTATGTTTTATAAGAAGTATTAAAAACTTCTACATATAACTAAAAAAATATAAATATCGTATGTATCCAAAATTAGATATAATATAATAGAACAAAACCCCGGCGCTTATACTTTTGTAGAAGTAATCGTATATTCCGGGGTGTCTTTCACTTTAAATATTTATAAATCAAAAAAATTATTGATTTTTAAAAAAAACTAGTCTTTATTCAATTTTAATTATTTTTTCACAAGTTAAACAAGAACATGTTTGAAATATTTTAACTTTATTTTTTTTTTCAACTTTTACACTTTCATATCCGTTTAAAACGTAGATTATATATCTGTTTTTTTTAACTATTTTGTCTAAAAAATCAATTAATTTTTTTTGTAACTCGAATATTTTTTTATAATCTTTTTTTTCTTCTTCTATATTATTTTGAATTTTGATTTCTTTTTTTAAATTATTTATAAAATCCATTTCTTCTTGTACGTTTTGCATTAATTCTTCATGAGTCTTTTTATTAGTATTTTTTTTTATATCATAATCTTTTAAAGCAAAAATTTTATTTATAAAAATTAAATTTAAAATAAATAAAAAAATAAAATTTAATTTCAAAAAAAATGTTAAATTTTGGTTTATTTTTTTAATATTTATCATAGATACTCCTTTATATTTAGTTTTTTATTTTTTTAAAAAAAGAAAAAAATGAATATTATTAGTTTTAAAAAAATAGCTATTGTTTGTGTATAAAACAAAATTAAAAAAAGAGATTATAAAATAAATGTTAGAAAATAATAAAATAAAAAATATAATATAAAAATATTTTCATTGCTTATTTAAATGAAAAGGCAAGTTTCATTGAAAAAGATGTTTGAGAATTTTTAAGAAATTTAATTAAAAATTATGATAATAAAATTAATTATTTATTAGTCGGAAAAAAACAAAAAAAGATTTAATGTTTTGTTAATGTCGGATCATCAACAAACTAATTTTAGAAATATAGATATTTTTAACTTGATAGTAAAAAATAAAAAAAGTCCTAAATCTGATGAAACTTTTAGAATTGTCAATAATTAAAAAGTAATATCATCTGAAGATATTTACAACGTTATTATATCATAATAGAAAAGTTTTACGAAGAGATGTGGTGATATTATCCCCCACACAAAGTCTTAACTAACTCTTAAGATGGTTTAACTTTTCTAAACTACTTATATTATCATCAGCTTCATCAAATAAAAATGTCTAATTTTAATATATAGACTGACCCAGAAAAGTTGTACCAGCAGAAAAGAAAAAATTAAGACTAAATAAGCCAAATTGTTTATTAATAAATAAATAAACAGCTTGGCTTTTTTATTTTGTCTAAAATCAAGTTGTTAATAAAAGGAGATTAACAAATGAAATTATTGGAAGTAATATTTGATATTAATAATAATCCTATCTTATGTTTTTTAAACCAAGAAATAGTTTATTTTCCCAAAAAGAATTCCAAACTAGTCAAAGAAATAATTATTATCGATCCGGAGGAAAACCAAATTAAACATCAGTGGTTCTTTTATCAGAACCAAGTTTTAAGAAGTTATATACAATATTCCTTCAAACATCATAAAGTAATCAATGAAAAAATTTATTATGCTTCTGGCCAAATGAAAAGATATACCGAATATGATGTAGTCAATGGTGGTTTTCTTTATACTGCCAATTATGACCACGAAGGTGGCTTAAATAAAAAAATAGGTACCTTTCATGTGGAAAGATAATTTAAAAGAAAATTATTTTAAAAACTTCCCGGTTCCTTATTATTTAGATGCTGAACAAGCGGTTTTAGGGATTTTACTGCTAGATGGTAAAAAGATCCTAGAAGTAATCTCTGAATTAAAAACGGAAGATTTCTTTAATGTTGATCATCAAAAAATTTATCAAGCGATGAAGCATTTATTTCAAGAACAAAAAGAAATTGATTATCTATCAGTCTTTCTTTGGTTAAAAAATCACCAAATTCAAATTGAAGGAGATCAAGAATATTTACTGAAATTAGGTAGTTTATTCCCTTCGGTTTATCATTTAAATAATTATTTAGAGTTTTTAAAAGAAGCCACGATGAAAAGAAAAATTTTAAAACTTCTTAATCAAATGGTGCATAATACTTTAAAAACAGAAGACGTGGGAAAATTTCATCAATTGATTGAAAGAAGTCAAGAACGACTTAATCAATTGATTAGTTTACCAAAAACCACTTTTATCACGGCTAAAACTTTATTTAAACAACTTAAAGAAATTATTCAAAATAAAAATACTGAAAGTTTTTTAGGTTGGAAAACAGGTTTTCGGAGTTTAGATGAAATAATTTTAGGCTATCAACCGGAAAGTTTTATTATTCTGGCGGCTCGACCAGGAATTGGTAAAACCACTTTTATGTTAAACATGATCTGGCAAGCTTTAGAATGGCAAGAAAATTTAAAAACAGCCATCTTTAGCTTAGAGATGAACAATAATCAATTAGGTTGTCGTTCTTTAAGTATGAAAACTCAGATTGCTTATCGAAGAATTCAACCGATGGCCTTGGATCAATTTAATCAGGCAGAAAAAAACCTGATTGAAGAAAAGATCGAAGAAATGAGTGCTTATCAACTCTTTTTAGATGATGAAGGTTTAAATACCATGACTAAAATTAAAGAAAAATGCCGTTGGTTAAAGAAAAACCAAGGTTTAAATTTAGTTTTTGTGGATTATCTTCAACTTTTAAAACCTTTTGAAAGTGAGAAAGCTTTAAAAAGTTATGAAACCGTGTCTCAGATTTCTCGAGAACTTAAATTATTAGCCAAAGAATTAAAAATTTGTATTGTTTGTCTTTCCCAGTTATCAAGAGAAATTGAGAAAAGAGAAGATAAAAGGCCAAAGTTAGCTGATTTAAGAGATTCTGGGAGTATTGAACAAGACGCCGATGTAGTAATGTTTTTAGCCCGTAACTCTCAAGAAAATCATTCTTCTTATCAAGAAATAATCGAAACTAATTTAATTATTGCTAAAAACAGACATGGCCAAACCGGGGAAATACCTTTCAACTTTTACTTAAAAATTCAAAAATTTCAAGAAAAGGAGCTTTATTAAGATGAAAAGAAATGAAATAGAAAATATTGAGATTAAAAACCAAAAAGAGATGTTGAGTTTTTTAAGACAAAACAAGTTGATGTATCTTAGTAAAAAAAAACAACATCTTGAAAAGATGAATTTACTTTTAAGAGGAAATAATTTTGATTGTTATCAAGAAAAAGATTTAGAAGGAGTGTTTATTTATCATCCTAGAAGTAGTTGTCCTGTTTTTTATTATAATTATTGCGGGTTTACTGACTTGAAAGACTTAATTAACACGCATTTGAATTTATTTACTCAAGCCAAAGTTTACTTTTTTAGAAAAAAATAAGGAAAAAGGAAAAAAAAGAAATGAATTTAGAAATTAATATGGAAATTTTAACAATGATCATTTTTCTGGTAGGTTTAGCGGTGATTACTTTTACTCCCATTTATTTAATTTATT
>NZ_VWXM01000021.1 GCF_009268105.1 Candidatus Phytoplasma sacchari | reverse complement strand
GGTCAAAAAATGTATAATCTTGCTAGAAAAAATATTTATGTTGATATTGCTCCTAGAAAAGTTCATATTTATGATTTAAAAATATTATCTTTTTTAAGTGAAAATTTAGTTAAATTTTATGTTGATGTTTCTAAAGGAACCTATATTAGAAGTCTAGCAAGGGATATCGGAGAAAAAATGAATACTTATGGTAGTTTGCAAAATTTAGTTAGAACTTGTATAGGCACATATTGTTTAAATAATGCTAAATTTGTTGATTTTATCGAAAAAAAAGATTTAATTGACAAAAAAGAATTTTTTAAAAATTGTAATAAAATTATTTTAAATTCATATTTAATTAAACTTGTCAAGAATGGAATTTATTTAGATCATAGACAAATTAATACTAAAAATCCTTTTATTGTTTTAGATTCGAAACAAAATTGGATTGCTTATTACGAACCTATAGAAAAAAATAAATATTGTCCAAAATTCTTTTTTTAAATTTTTGAAAATTAATATATTTTTTTACTTTTTAGAAAAAATATCATCTTTTTTTTTAAAAAAATCTTTTAAATTAAAGTTAATTTTTTTATTTTTTATCATTTTTATTTCTTCTTTATATGGTGGATAACCATTAATAAAAGGTGTTTCTAATATTTTTGGTATTTTTACAAATCTATGATCGAATATTATTTTAATTAAAGAATCAAATCCTATTTTACCAAATCCAATATTTTCATGTCTATCTTTTTTACTTCCTAGAATATTTTTAGAATCATTAATATGAAAAACATTTAGATAATTTAAACCAATAATAGAATTAAATTTATTTATAACTAATTCAAAATTATTTTTTATGTCATAACCTGAGTCAAAAACATGACAAGTATCAAAACAAACAGAAATTCTATTTTTATTTTGAATTAAATTAATAATATCTTTAATTTCTTCAAAATTAGATCCTATTTCTTGTCCTTTACCAGACATTGTTTCTAAAGAAATTTTAGTATGATATAAAGACGTATTTTCGAAAATTTTATTTATACCTTCTGCTATCCATTTAATTGATTTTTCTCTATTTTTATTAATAGCATTTCCTGGATGTAAAATCATTGTATTTATTTTCATTTTAGCAAATCTACAAATTTCTTGAGTTAAGAAATTAATAGAAAATTTTCTTTTTTCAATTATAGGATTTGCTAAATTAACTATATAAGGAGCATGTCCTGTCAGATAATTTATATCAATATTAGATTTTTGAATTTTTTTTATAAATTCATCAATATTATCTTTTTGTAAATTTATTCTTTTTGTATTTTGCGGGGATCCTGTATAAATCATAAAAGTATTAGAACCGAAGGATAAAGATTCTTTTAAAGAACCTAATAACATAAGAGGTTTTTTAAAAGATACATGACTACCAATTTTTATCATTTTTTTATTTTCTCTTTTTTTATTTTTTTATATGTTTTTTTTCGTATTAATAATAAATATTTTTTAATTATTTATTAATTTTATTTCTTTAAAGTTAATATTTTTTTTCTTTTTTATCTCTAATAAATATTTTTCTTCTTCATAATCATAAAATACAATAACATTCCCTTCTTTATTCATTCTGCCTGTTCTACCGTTTCTATGTTGAAAAAAATCTAAATTTTTATATGGCAAATCATAATGTATTATCCAACAAATATTAGGGATATCTAAACCTCTAGAAGCTAAATCACTAGTTATAACATATTGATATTTATTTTTTTTAATTTCAATTATTTTTCTTTTTCTTTCTTTCACTGATAAATCAGAGGAAAAATATAAAATATTAATTTTTTTTTTTAAAATTTCGTAAATATCATATTGTTCTTTCTTTTTTGAAATAAAAATAAAGGCTAAAAATGGATTTATTGTTTTTAAAAAGGATATTAAATCTTTTATACGATCATTTTTATTACTTTTTAAAATATAGTATTTCAGATTTAATTTGTGTTTGTCATTAACATCGATAAAAATGGATTTTCCAAAATGTTTATTAATAAAAGGTTTCATTTTTGTATTAAGAGAAGCTGACAAAAGTAAAATTTTAGGTTTCCATTTTTGTTTATATAATATTTTTTTTATTAATATTAAAGATTTTTCCTCAAATAACATGTCAGCTTCATCCAAAACTAAAAAAGAAGATTTATATATGTTTATTTTTTTTAAAACATATCCATATTCAAATAATTTACTTAAAGTAGTTATAATCATACAAGGTTGTTTTTTTTCTAGTTTTAAATAGTTTTTTGTTCTATTAATTCCTCCAAATAAAATTTTTATTTTACTATTTTTATTTTCAATTTTATTAATCATTTCAAATATCTGAAAAACCAATTCATTTGTAGGCGTTACTATAATAGCTTGAATAATATTTTGATCCCAATTTATTTTTCTTAGAATAGGTAATAAATAAGCATGTGTTTTACCGGTTCCAGTAGGAGATATACACACAAGATTAGTATTTTTGTTAAAATTTGTGAATACTTCTTCTTGTATAGGTGTTATTTTTTGAAAATTTAATTCTTTTAATTTTTTTTGTATATAATCTTGCATTTATTTAATTAATTCCTTTTTAATTATTTTCTCAAAATTATTAAATTATTTTTATATTTGTATTTTTTAATTTTAAAAAATCATTTTTTTCAATATATATTCATTTTTTTTAAAAAAAAGAAAAAAAATAATCTTTTAATTATTAGCTAAATTACCAATTTTAAAAAATCATTTTTTTCATTATTTATATATTCATAGATTAAATGCAACAGTTTATTATTAAATTTATATTGTTTTTCATCGTCTAATGATGAATATTCTTTAGTTATTTCAATAGCATCATTTATAATTATTTTGTGAGATTTTTTTTTTTCTAATAATTCCATAGTTGCTAAACGTATTATAGCTTTATCTACTTTGTTTAATCTATCTATACTATAGTTATATATATTTTTTTTTATAATCTCGTCAATTAGTTTAATATTTTTTACAATATTTTTAAATAGAGAAATATTTGGGATAGTATTATTATTTTTAATTTTTAGTTTATTTTGGTAAAAACTATTTTGATAAAAATCGTACTGATATAAACTTTGCATAATATCTATTTTGTATTTTTTTATTTTTTTAATATAGATTTGATTGCAACAACACAACATAGAAATGTCTTTCTAATATAAATTATTTTAAATTTTTTTTATATAAATTTAATAAAATATTAAGTTTAATAATTTTTTTAATAAATATAAAAGAATTATTCTCTATTAAATTAAAATTATTTAAATCTTTAAAAAAATAAAATTTTTATTTTAATTTTAATATTTTTTTTTAATATTTTTTATTAAACCATTATCCAAATTTTCAGACGCTTGTTTCCAATTTATAATATTAAAAAAAGCTTCTATATAATCTTTACGACGATTTTTATAAGATAAATAATATGCATGTTCCCAAAGATCCAAACCTATTATAGGATAACCTATATTTAATACTGTATCTTGGTTCATTGTAGAAACAATTTTCAGTTGATTATCAAAATCCATCATTAACCAAACCCATCCGCATCCAAAAAGTTTTTGAGCTTTATCAGAAAAATAATCTTTAAAATTTTTTAAGTTATGAAAATATTTATTAATTAATTTTTTAAGATTTTCTGATAATTCTTCTTCATTATTATTTGATTTTTTTAAAATTTTCCAAAAAAATGAATGATTTAAATAACCTCCTCCATTATTTTTAACGGATATTCTTATATCTTCTGGAATTAAAATAGGATTTTTTAACAAAGTTTGTAAATCATGTTGTATATTTGTATATTTTGAAAGAGATAAATTTAAATTGTTTAAATAATTTCTATGATGTTTATCATAATGCAATTCCATAGTTTCTTCATCTATAAAAGGTTCTAAAGAATAAAAACTATAACCTAGTTCTGGTAAATAATATTGAGATACTTTTTTCATAAAAAACTCCTTTTGACAAAAAAATATTACTTCCAAAATAAATTGAATTTTATGATAATTATAACATTTTACTTTTTAAATAACAAGTTGTTAATATAAAAAAAGTTTATTAAAAAAAACATTTTCATTAAATTAAAAAATTAATTTATAATTTTTTTAATATTTTATTAATTGTAAATAATTAAGTTCATAAATAAATTTTTATTAAGATTAATTTTTTTATGATAAAATTAATTATGATATAAATTATTTTAATATTTAATAAAATTAATGTTTATTATTTCCAAGTAAATGAAATTAAATACAAGATTAAATACAATTTAATATTAAATTAAAATTTTTTATAGTTAAATTTTTAAATAAAAAATTTTATCTTTTTATTTATAATTTGTATTACGAAAAAAAACGTCCAATAAATTATAAAAAAATGGCCCGTTGGAGAAAAGGTTAACTCACATGCCTTTCACGCATGCATTCACGGGTTCGAATCCCGTACGGGTCACCAAAATTTTAAATTTTTTAGCACCCATAGCTTAATTGGAGGGCGCTAGTTCGAGCATAAATTAAAGAAGTTTTTTAAAGGTACTTCTCTTCTTTTGATAATAGAAGAACTCATAAGACTTACCAGAATTCGAAAGAATGAAAGGGACAATAGCATGTCTTTTATTATAGAGATAATAAAGATAAAAATATGATTATTAAGAAATAATAATTTCAATAGAATAAATAAAATTATTTTTTTGATCTTTTTATTTTTATAATGAAGAAGAGAAAATAAAACAAGGTTTAATATTTTATATAATATGAAGAGCAGAGAATGAAAGGTGATAAAGCACAGCCTTTTAGATATTTGTGAATTAAATTTTGAATTTAATAACACTAAATATTTAAAATAAGGAGTAAACATAATTATTTTTCCAATAATATTTATGATTATCATCAGAAGTTATGTTTTTATATTATAAAACATTCTTTTGACAAAAAAACTCCTATTTCAAGAGATAATTCTTTTTAACGAACTCTATTGTAAGTCTCAGACCGATATTTATTATTAACCTATAATTTATAGCTACCTAGGAAGACCTAAAATTATTGATTAGACAACAATTAACCAGTTTAATCTATATATTTCTTTTTTTAAAAAAAAATAT
>NZ_VWXM01000020.1 GCF_009268105.1 Candidatus Phytoplasma sacchari | reverse complement strand
AAAAGTACTTACTATAATTGGTATAAAAAAATAAAACAACCCTCTTATCTCACTATTTTAGATTTAGCCATTCGAAAAATAGCTAACCGTAACCGGGATTATAACCATGCAGGTCAAGGTCGTTATTTATTAGGATATCGGCGTTTATATTTAAAACTCCGTTTAATTGGTTTCAAAGTTAATCCTAAAACAGTTTATCGCAAAATGAAAAAATGGGGTTGTTTATGTCAAACGCCTAAAAACGGTTATTTTATGAGAGCTTATAAAAGAAGAGTAAGCTGTTATCAAAAACCAATCGCTTATACTAATCTTATTCAAAATAATTTTCAAGCTTCTTTCCCTTATCAAAAACTTTGCGGGGATATTACTTATTTACCATACAAAAATGGTAAAAATATTCAATATCTTTATTTAGCGGTAGTCATGGATTTATATAACCGAGAAATAGTAAGTTATTCTTTGTCAGAATATCAAAACACTGCCCTTATTAAACAAACATTAATTCCTTTGCCTAAAGGGTTAAAAGGTATTTTTCATACTGATCAAGGTTTGCAATTCACTAATAATCATATCAAAACCATTTTAAAAAAAAAAGGATTGAAAACTAGTATGTCAGAAAAAGCTTCTCCTTCCCAAAACGCTTGCATCGAAAGTTTTTTCAGTAACTTAAAAGGGGAAAAATTCTTCTGCCAAGATAAAAAACGTTTAACTCCTAAAAAAATTAAACAAAAAGTAACTCGTTTTATTGAATATTATAATCGGAAAAGAAAATTAAAATATCTTGGTTATTTATCTCCTTTTCAGTTTAAACAACAACATGCTCAAATTATTTAAGATGTTAGTGTTCTCTTTTTAGAAGGCTTTATCTTTTGTGAACGCGGAGGACACACTTTTCTTTTTCTTTTTTTTACTTTTCTTTTTTAATCATTAAATCATTTTTTGAACTATTTATTCTTTTTAATTTAATGAAAGAGAAGAGGGGGAACGCTCTCCCAAGCTTTTTTTACACCTCTTTCTTCTTACTGAAAGTTTTTCTTTTTTTCTTTTTGAAAAGAAATTTAAAAAAGCTCTTGACAATAAACTTTCTTTTAAATATAATAAACATTGCTTAGCTGTGAACGATAGTGATAGTGAACAGTAATACATAATATAACTTACTTACTTATTAAAGTAAGTAAGTTATATATTATTATGTTTTCTTTTTTCTTTGTTACTTTCTTTTTTCTTTGTTCAAAAAAATAAAAACTAAATTTTTAAAATTTAATAAAAATAGAAAATGTTTTAAATGAGAAAAAGGTTTACTCTGTATTTCAAATATTTTATATGTTTTATATATCAAAGCTCCACGGAAGATGGTTGAGTAGTAGTAATATTCAAGTAGCTCTTTTTTTAAAGTTAAAAGAAATTATTTGAGAAATTAAGGTATTTTTTATTTGTTATTTTTAATTATTAATTATGAATAATGGTAATTTTATCGTTAAAATTAATCTATTTTTTTAAAGTTAAAGACCTTTTATTCAATATAATTTTTTCTTAAAAAAGTCAGCATAAAATAGTTGACTTTTATTTTTTTTGAGTTATACTACCAGTAGTTAATAAACAATTTGACTATTTTAAAAAAAAGAAAATATAAAAAGTTTTATTTCTTTCTTTTTTTTAAGTTAAAATGTTTTTTTTCACACAGTACAATTTTTTTGGTTCACACCCTTACTTAACCTCTTTCTTTTTTAGACAAAGTTATTTTGAAAATTGCTCAAATAAATCGTTATTATAATTTTCAAAACAGAGTAAAATTTCTTTTAGGTTATTGTTGTTTACACTTTCAATTATTTTTAAAAGGTTTAAAGTGCATTTAAACAGTTTATCGAAAAACGAAAAAATGTTGTGGTGTTTTTATTAAACGATTAAGGAAAATAGTTATCTCAAAAGAAATAAATTTTATAAAAAATAGATTTAATCAATTTACTCCAAAATAACTTTCAAGCTGATTAAACTTATCAAAAACTAGTCAATGATATTTCATATTTATCATACAGTTCTGTTTATCCATTATCATAGATTTATATAATAAAGAAATTATAGCTTATCAATTTGATAATATTCAAAATAAACATTTCTTTATTAAAATCATTGAATAATTATCTTCTTTTGAAACCAAAGATTTTTGACTTCATTCTGATAAAGGATCGCGTTGTGTCTCTCCTCCTGTATTAGTCATCTGACAAAGAAAATAGTCCAATTTAAAGGTATATATTACCAATATATTTTTTCAAAAACCAGCAAACTCGAATAAAATAAATATATTTAATTATTCTGATTACTTTGAAAAGCGAATGTTTTATTTAGAAGATTATAAATCTTTTAATTTCCTTTAGGTCTTATTAAACAAAAAAAAATCTCCGTTTTATTCAACATTATAACCGAAAAAGAAGATTAAATATATTACGGCTATTTATTTCCCTTCCGATTCAAAAAAATAACATCTTAAATAATATAGATGATTTTAGAAAAGCACGTTTTTTTTGAAAGTGCTTTATTTGGTGACTACACGGGAAGGATAAAAAAATTTCTTAACTTTCTTTATTAACGAATTTTTAAGTTTTTTTTCAGTTAATAAACTAATAATCTTAATTTTATTTTTTCTTTTTTTGATTTTTTTTGAAAGATTAAAGAAAAATTACTTTTTTTGACATAATGAAGAAGAGGAAAAAATTCCTCCAATAGTTTTTTTCTTCTTATTCTTTCCTACTATTTTTATTTATTTTTTTGTTTTTTTAATTTAGGATTGACAAACCTTTTTGTATGAGATAAAATTTTATGTAAATATTATTTAAAAGTGGTATATTTGCAAATACTCGTTTACTAAAGTGAGTAATTTAATTATATATTATCGTTTTTTTTAGATAAAAAAATTATTTTATTAGAAAAATATTTTAAGATATGAATTTAAGTTTTCAAAAAATAAGATTTATTTCTATTTTTGTATTTATAATATTTTTACTTTTTGTTTTAAAAATTTTTTCCACATTTAATTCCATTTATGCTGGTAAAGTTTTTTAGAAAAAGAAAATGCTATTTTTAGATCTCAAATAAAGAATCGACTACTTATCTAGCCGAATAAATAATATCTTATTCTATACAAAAACATTTAATTTTACACGAAATTGAAAAATTAAAAAAAATATTTATTTGTTGGTTTAAAAAATCAAAGTAATGAAGATATTAATGTTTCAGAAAAAAAATTCAATTTTGATAGAATTTAAAATATCTTTTTTAAAAAAAGATATTTTTGCTTAAAAAAAAATTACTCAAAATATTTATTTTCAGATAAGCCATTTTTAAAAAAAAAGGATTGAAAACTGGTATTATGTCAGAAAAGCTTCCTCCTTCCCAAAAACGCTTGCCATCGAAAGTTTTCAGTAAAAGCAAAAGGAAAAATTCTTCTGCCAAGATAAAAAACCGTTTAACTCTAAAAAATTAAACAAAAGTAACTCGTTTTATTGAATATTATAATCGGAAAGAAAATTAAAATATCTTGGTTATTTATCTCCTTTTCCAGTTTAAACAACAGCATGCTCAAATTATTTAAGATGTTAGTGTTCTCTTTTAGAAGACTTTATCTTTTGAAGACGCGGAGGACACACTTTTCTTTTTCTTTTTTTTTCTTTTCTTTTTCAATATTAAATCATTTTTTGAACTATTTATTCTTTTTAATTTAGTAGAAGAAGGAACGCTCTCCCAAGCTTTTTACACCTCTTTCTTCTTACTGAAAGTTTTTCTTTTTTTCTTTTGAAAAGAAATTTAAAAAGCTCTTGACAATAAACTTTCTTTTAAATGTTTCATACTAAAAATATTTGAAGCCACAGGTAAACCTTTTCTCTATTATTTTTCTATTTTTATTAAATTTTAAAAATTTAGTTTTTTTTTATTTTTGAACAAAGAAAAGTAACAAGAAAAAAAGAAAACATAATAATATATAACTTACTTACTTTAATAAGTAAGCAAAGATTATAAATATATTCCTGTTCACTATCACTATCGTTCACAGCTAAGCAATGTTTATTATATTTAAAAGAAAGTTTATTGTCAAAGAGCTTTTTTAAATTTCTTTTCAAAAGAAAAAAAGAAAAACTTTCAGTAAGAAGAAAGAGGTGTAAAAAAAAAAAAGCTTACTGGAAACGTTCCCCCTCTCTCTTTCATTAAATTAAAAGAATAAATAGTTCAAAAAATGATTTAATGATTAAAAAGAAAAGTAAAAAAAGAAAAAAGAAAGGGTAATGTCCTCCACGTTCTACAAAAGATAAAGCCTTCTAAAAGAGGAACACTAACATCTTAAAAATAATTTGAGCATGTTGTTGTTTAAACTGAAAAGAATAATAACAGAATATTTGTTTTCTTTTCCATTATAATATTCAATAAACAGTGCCCCAACTATTTTAAGAGTGTATTTTATAACAGCAGCCACCACTAAGGCTACTGAAAAAAGCTTTCGTACACTGAAGAAATCGCACAAAATAAATTTTATCGACCATTCAGTACAAGCTTTGTCGGCGTAAAAGCTGCTGGCTGCAGGCAAAGTATGTTTGTTGAGGCAGTGATGTGTGCAAGCAACTTACCAGCTACTCGGTGTGACCTAAACTAAGGCTATTGAGCTGTTACACCGACAATAACTCCCACAAAGTTGATGAAAAAGAACTTATGTTACAGGCTCAGGCTCAGTAAGCAATTAGGATGCTGACTTTGCCTCTCTTTATACTTTCTCATAAACCTAACAGACCTCGCTGTTTATTTCTATTTTCGACCACCCCCTCTCTGTATTACAGGAATGCTGAAAACAAGCAGGATTTAATATATAAGCTTTGCCGACTGTCCCCAATAACGACTGCTGTATGTGTCATTTGAAACAGCTAACGTAACAGAAAATCTAAAACAAACAACCTACCAATATAATGCTGCACACAATTTATTTCATTTATAATTAGCACTAAGTATACATTTATAAATAAAGTCTTTATTTTCTTATTTAAACACAAAGACAGCACAAACTACTATAATTAAAATGGAACACTAAACATAGTACTATAAGCTCTTTTTCCTGCTATTATTCTAGGCTGTAAGTGTTTATTGTCAAACCATAAAACATCATCAACACCACCTGTAAGGCTCAAATGGACCAGCTCCTAACCTTTCTTCTGTAAGCTCCACAGTTTAGTTTCAAAAATGTGAGTCATTATCTGAATATTAATAATTTATTGCTCAAATCTAAATCAAGAAAATTTAGCAATCAGCCATTCAACATCTTCATAATATTGCCTTTCTTCTTTAATTTCTAAATAGTGACTGACCCTTTTAGGAGACAAGTTTTTATCCTCTTTTTTCTCTTTTCATTACTAAAAAAATACGAACATTTTTATTATAAAAAGGTTTTTTTAGAATTAATCAAGATTTTTCGTTGTCTCACAAAAAATAAATAAAAGACAACTAAATTAGTCTTTTTTGGTTTTAAGGTTCTTTTTAATTTTATTATTGGATTTTTTCATGGTTGTAAAACAGACACTTTTTTGTCTTTTAAATAAAAGAAATAAGATCATGTTAAAATAATGTCTAATTAAAAAAGAACCTTAAAACTAAAAAAGATAGCTAGTCAGTCTTTATTATTATAAACACTTATAATAAAAATATTCATGTGTAATAATGAAAAAAAGAACTCTGTCTCATGAAATAAATACCTATTTTAGAAACCAAAAAAGCTGTTGTGGCTTAAACTACAAAGGAATCAAGATAAAGAAAATTGTTAAACAATTCCGGATTAAGCTATAATTCTCTAATTTATAATTGGTTAAAAAAATTCAAAATTAATAATTATCCAGATACCAGAACTCAATATTCTTTAGAAACCAAACTAAAAGTAATTTGGGCTAAAAAAGAAGAAGGTTGGTCATATAGAAAAATTCTAACTCATTTTGGTCTTAAAAGTTATGCGCAAGTTGATAGATGGGTTTTATGGTTTAATAACAAACAATTTTATCGTCTAGAACAACCAAGAGGAAAAAAATATTTTCATAACAAAGTTTTTTATAACCCATTTTTTGAATCTATTAAAAAAGAAATTAAACAACTTTTAGGTTTAAATAAGAAAAAAAATAAAAGACTTTATTTAAAAATAGTAGCTAAATATTCTCAGAAAGTTGGTTTAAACCAATTATTAAAATGGTTAAACTTGTCT
>NZ_VWXM01000002.1 GCF_009268105.1 Candidatus Phytoplasma sacchari | reverse complement strand
TTTAAATATTTTAACTTCTTGTTGTAAAAAATTAATTATGATAAAAAAGTAATAAATGTTAATAATAAATAATATTTTTATTTCTAAATTTAAAAAAATTTAAAAATAAAACAATAATAACTAAAAAATTACTTTAAACAGTGAAAAAAATAAAAACGTTAAATAAAATTATTTTAATAATTTCAATAAAATTTTATATATTATTAAATTTGTATATTATTAAATTTTTGATATATTATCAAAAATATTAATTTTTCTTAAATAAATTGTTTATACATATTAAATATTATTCATTATTTATTTTGTTATCTATAATTTCAAAAAATATTAAATCCAATTTTGTTTTTTTTATTTAAAAATTTATTTTATTATTTTAAAAAAAATTTTTCTTATAATTAATAATTAAAAATCAGTATTATTAAAATTATAAAATAACAACATATAATTGTTTCAATGATTTAAAAAAAATTTTAAAAAAATAAATATTTATTAAAAAAATTTTAATTTATTGAAAAAAATAAACAAAATAATTTATTAAGTATTATAACAATTTTTGTTAATTTTATCTATAAAAATATTTATAATTATTTCATTAATTAGTATATTTTGACTATTTTTTATTTAATATTTTTTATTAGAAATTTTTTTTTTAAAAATTATTTAATTTTAATTTTATAAAAATAAAACTTAATTCGAGTTTATGATGGTCAATTTTATTTTCTGAAGAAAATAAAATTTTTGTTTAAAAAAATAAGATTAAATCTTTTTAAAAAAATAGATTTTTTATTAAAAATTTAAGAATAATTTTTAAAATCAGATAATAATAATCGATTCAGAAGAATTTTTTAAATTTTGAATTAAAAATGTATTTAAAATATTTAATTTCATAAAAAAAATATTTTTTAAAAAAAAGATAAGATATAATAAAATTAAAAAAGTAAAAAATTTTTTTTGTATTTCATTTTTTTTAAATATTTTATATAATATTTATTTATTGGTTGGATAAATTTTACTTCTTATCTATAATTTTTTTTCATATTTTTTTATATTTTAAAAAAATAATTTAAGAAAATGAAATTTTAATTATAAGGAAATTAAAAAAAATATTTTGTAAATTTATTTATAATTTTATATATAATCTATATATAAATCTATATATAATTGACAAAAAATATTATTAGTTCTTATTTTATTTTTTTATATATAATAATAATATAAATTTTATATTTATTTTTTATTTTTAATTTTTGCAAAAAAGAGATATATATCGTGAAAAAACTAGAAAGAATATCAATTTTTTTATTAAGTTTTATAAGTGCAAATATTTTTTGTTATATTTCACTTTTAATTTTTAGTATATTATTTCGGCATTTTTTATTTGTTCAAAAAATAAATCAAATATCATTGATTATTTTAAACTTTATTTTAGCAATGACTATTTTTTTATTTATTTTTTTTATTTTTCATATTTTTCTTAAAAAAAATAAAAAAATTTGTATAATTCATATTGAACAAGTAAAAAAATCTTTAATTTTTATTTTAACATTTTTAGGAACAATTATTTTTTGGATAATATTTGGGATTATTAATTTATTAATAAGTAATAATTTTTTATTTTTTTATATTTTAATTAATGCAATATAAATATCTTTTTAATGAATATTAATTATTGTAAAATTTTCCTCTTTTTCTCTATTATTAATATTATTTTTTATATTTATTTTTTAAATTTTAGAAATAATTTATCTTATATTATCAAATTTATATTATCAAATAATAATAGGAAAACATTAAAAAAATAAATTTGATTTGATTTTTTTTTTTTAAAAAAAAAAAAAAAGAAAATAATTAATAACAAAATAATAGCGATGTTATTATAGAATATAAAATGGGTAATACATAATATTGTGTATTTTTCAAAAGAATTACTTTATTATTAAAAAGTTAATAAAAATAAGTTTACTTTTCATTTTCTTTATCTGTTTTTTAACTTTTTTTGAATTTTTTAAATATCAAAAAAAATAATAAAAATAACAGTGATAAAAAAATATAAAAATATATTATTATTAAAAAAGTTTGGATAATTAAAATAAATGAATAAAAACATTCTATTTTTTATGTTTAAGATCCGATAAATTGTTTTTTAAAATTTTCTAAAAATCAAAAATAATAAAAAAATTAACAATAATTAACAAATGATAAAAATATAATAATTTTGAAAAATATTTTTTATATTATATTTATTGTATATAATGTTTTTTATAAACTTGTTTTATCATAATAATTTATTTTTGTATATGACTGATAGCGTTTCTAAAAAGTAAAAAGTAATTAAAAAGTAAGATAAATTGTAAAATATTATTTAAAAAAATTAAAAATTGATAATATATTTTTTGATCTTTTTTTTCTTTTAATTCAATTAATTTTTCCTTTTGATGAAAAAGAAAAAAAGATAAAAGTAAAATAAAAAATAATAAAACAAAAGGATTAATTAAATAAATAATTTTTCCATCTATATTTTGATAAGGAATTTTTTTTTCGAAATCAAATATTTCTGAATTATTATCTCCTTTTGTTGTAACATATTCTTCTTTTGTATTTTTATCTACAATTCTATGAATACAATTTATTTCATCATTTGATACTTCATCATAAGCTTTAAAAAAAATAATATCTCCAATTTTTAAGTTATGAAATTCTCTTAAAGAAATTTTTTTGATTAAACAAATATTTCCTCCTATTAAACTCGGTTGCATATTAAAACTATCATATGGGATAATAAATACTTCTGAATTAAAAGGGAAAAAATTAATAATTCTTTTTTCACATTGATTATTCAACTCAATTAATATTAATATCAAAACTAAAAAATAAATAATTAACATCCATATTTTATAAATATATTTTTTTATAAATATAAAATTCACTTATATAATTTACCATTTCTATTAACTATGAGAATTTTAAACAAAATTTATATTTCCTTATATTATTTTATATTAAAAAAATTTATATTTATTAAAAAACAAATTATTTTTTTTTAATTTAATTAAATTATTTAAATAAGTTTATATGATTTTTTAAAAAAAATAAAAAGATATAAATCACATAATAGAATTGATAAAATTTTATTTATTAAAAAAAATATTTTTTTATTTCTTATTTTTTTAAATTTTTAGAAAATATAAATTTTTATTTAATATATTAATTTCAAATTAATAAAAAAGTAAAATTAAGTTTTTATAAAATATTATTATCATAAAAAAAAGATTAAAATATTTTTAGGTTATTTATCGTTTCTTAGTTTAAAAAATAAACAATTTATAAAAAAATATTGTGATAATTTAAAAATAAAAATCTAATAAAAAAATTATTTTCTTTTTTTTAATATTCTAAATATTAAAAATAATTATTTTTATTTTACAAAATTATATTACACAAAATATATTTATTTATATAGAAACATTGGAAAAGGCAAAAGAAAAAAAAGAAAATATAAACTATAATTTTTTTTATATATGTTTTAACTTTTTTTATTTTTATTTAAAAAATCGTTTATTTTACTCTTAACATTTTTTTTAAATATTATTGTCAAGGGTAATTAGTAATGAATTTAGTGTTTTATGAAAGATACAAAAATAATTATGTTGTTTTCTATAAGAATTAAAAAAGTTATTTTTTTGCATTTTTTCAAGAATTTTAACCTATTTAGCATTAAATTTCTTTGTATAAACTCTTAAATTTTTTTTGACAAGATTGAATAAAAAGGATATTATTTTGTTAAGATAATTCTTTTTGAACAATAATAGGTTAAAAAAATTTTAATTTTAAGATTACAACAAAAAACCATAAATTTGTTTTCATATAAATTGATTTAATAATTTTTAATTTTAACTTATTTATGACATTTTTAAAACAAAAACAAAAATTTTTATAAATAGATAAATTAAAGATATAAAAATAAATTAAAATAAAATAAAGAGATATAATTTTTCCAATTTTAATTTTGTCTCACAAATAAAAAACAAAAATGATATATAACAGTAGACCAAATTACGGTTAAAATAAAAGTGGATATTTGAATCAACTTTAATGATCTCAAAAAAAGGAATTATATTTATTTTCTTTCATTTTTAATAACACTTTCTAGTAATTTTCTAAAAAAAATAATAATTTTGAATTTATTATATGTAATATATGACAAAACAGATTAATTATAACTATATTATACAAAAAGACCTTTACTTAAAATACTTTTTTAGTATTTGAGGAAAGATAGTAATAATAGGAGGGTCGTTGCCCAAAAAAAAGTGTATCGCTACAAAACACCATTTTGACTTAAAAAAAGAAGAAATAAAACTTTTTTATTTTCTTTTTTTATTTTTTTTCTTTTTTTAATCATTAAATTATTTTTTAACTATTTATTTTTTTTAATTTAATATTCTTTTTTTCTACTTTTTTTGCATTTTGATTCGAGAGATCCAAAAATATACAAATTAAATAGAGAAAAATTTATAAATTTTAATTTTTTAAAAAACCCTCACGCTATTTTTGTGTTGTTTTTTTTAATAGCGAAATATTTATAATTATTATGTTTTTTTCAATTTATAAAATTTAAAAAAAATATTAGAAAGATATTTTTAAGATGTATCTAAATTGAAAAAATATTAAATTTAAAAATAAATTTTTTTTAATTCTGTTTTTGTTTGTTTGTTTTTTATTTAATTTTTATAAAACAAATTTAGTTTTTGCTGGACAATTTTTTTCAAAAAATAAAAAAACTAATTTTTCAGAAACAGAAATAAATATTTTAAGAAATCAATTTTCAGAAATAGAAACGAAGATTTTAAGAAATCAAATAGATTATTTATCTAGGTACAAAAAATTAATTTTCGAAGAAATTTAAAAATTAGAAAAAGATTTATTATTTTATATAAAAGAAAAAAAAATAAAAGTATCAATTTTTCAAAAAGTGATTTAACTAATTTAAAATTTAAAATAAATTTTTTAAGAAAAAAGATTTTTTGACTTAAAGTATAATTTCAGGAGTATTTATTCAAAAAATACATTTAGAAATTAAATTGAGAAATAAAAAAATTTAATTTTTTAATCTTTTTTTAAAAAAATTTTTGGCGATAAATATGGCTGAAATTGAAAAACGCTATTAGAAGAAAAAAATGATTTTTTAATTAATAATAAAAAATTATTATTTATGTAAAAAACCTTTTTGTAAGCCTGTTATCACAAACAAAATGCTTAAAATGATAAGACAAACTATTGTTTTAAAGTAAATTGATTTGATAATTTTCATTTTTTCTTTTGATATTAAATTCAACCTATTTAAAATTTTTTCTAAAATCAATATTAGAAAAAATAATAAAAAATAAAGAAATAATCTACTAATCAAAACATTATATCTGGAATTGCCGAATTTAATATTAATTACCATAACAATACAAATGACATACCAAACACAAGTTAATAAAAAAGTCCATATTTTTATTTTTTTTAAAGATGAAGATTTATTTACATTCTTATTATTTTTAATATTCATTTTTATTTTTCCTATTTTTTTTAATATCTTTAAAGATTTCGGCGATAGCTATGGTCGAAAATTGAAAAATGCTAAGTGTGTTAAAAATCTTTCATATATTTATATATTATGACAAGTTATAAACACCCATTAATGTAAAATGAATTCCTATATTAAATACAATTAATTTTAAAATATTATGCAAAATAATCAAATTTTTATAATATAAAGTTTTAAAATATGAAAAAGTTATTTGTTCTTTTAATTTAATTAATTTTTCTTTTTGATTAAAAAGAAAAAAATATAGAAATAAATTAAAAAATATAAAAACAAAAATATTCATGCGTAAAATACTTTTACCAATTATCATTTTATAATGAATTTCTATTCCATCATTTTCTGAATTATTATCTCCTTTAGTTATAATGTATTTATTATATAAATTTTTATCTATAACTCGATGCAAAACACGCATTTTTTCATTATTTTTTGTCATAACTTCAAATGCAACAACATCTCCATTATATCGAGAAGCTTTTAATTCTAAAAATTCTTTTTTGGAAATTTTTTTTATTAAAAGCATATCTCCGGCTGTGAAACTAGGTATCATACTTTCACCAGTAAGTTGTAAGAATTTATAATTAAAAGGTGAAAAATTAAAAAAATATTTCTTTTTTCCTTGTAGAAAAGTTTGTATAAAAAATAATATCCATAATAAAATTACAAAATAAACAAAAATCATCCATATACTATACAAAAAAAAAACTTTTTTATGCTTATTCATGTAAATATCCCTTTTTTTATTAAAATATTTATCTTTACTGTGACAAAAACATTACTATATACTGACCAAATCAAAAATAATGATATTAATATGAGAAATAAATAATTTATTGAAAAAAATGAATAAATTAGTTTTTAATCTTTCTTAAATTTTTTCCAAAATACTATAAATTTATTATTAATATAAATTTATTATTAATTTATCTAATCATAAATAAAAAAAAAATAAAAGTCAACTATTAAAGTTAACTTTTTATTAATAAAATAAATCTTTTAAAAAAGAACTTTAAAAGACTTTTGGATTTCTCGTTTAATAAAAAAATCTCTATTATGATTTATTAATTCTCTAAAAAAAAGAAAATATAGAAAGTGTTATTTCTGCTTTATTCGAATAAAATGTCTTTTTATTGTTTGTGGTACACTTTTTTTGGATCATCACGATCTATTTATAAACTTAAAAAAAATTTACCTAAATATATTAAAGCTATATTATAAAATAAACAAATAATCTTAGCAAAAAAATTTATTTTTATTTTTATAAATTTCTCATTAATAAAAATAAATGTTTTTTAGTTTTGATTTTTTTATTATTAAGTAATTAAAAAAAATCTATTTTAAAAAATATTTATTTGAGGCAATATTAAAAATTAAAAAATAATATATTATTTTTATAATTATCTAATTTTTCTTCCATAAGTGATATTTTTTGTTTTAAATCTAAATTTTCATCTGATTCGGATTTTAGCAATGTTATTATATTATTTAGATTTGATTCTAAATCTTTTGTTTTAATAATTAAATCTTGATAATAATCATGATCATAAGTAGGAGTCATACTGTCTTGTTGTAATTTTATCATTATTTCTTTCAATTTTATTACTTTATTTAATTCTTCTTGAAATTTATTACAAATAAATTCTTTATCAATATCTTCTTTTTTGTTTATTATTGGATTAAGACTTGTTTTTTTATCATAATATGAAGAATATGAAGAACAAATATTTAATCTTTGGCTCGTTGTTGTTTTGTCGTAACTTTGTTTAATTCTTTCGAGAATTAAATCTTTTCTTTGTCCTGGAACAATAAGATCATCATATTGTAAAAATAAAATTCTACATAATAGAAATTTTTTTTTTTGATTATTGCTACTATAACATTTTTTTATTCCCATAACAATATTGGATTGAAATAAAAAAAAACAAAAAATAATCCAACATATCAAACATTTAAAAATATTTTTATTTAAACTATAATTCTGGTTTATTTTTAATTTCATCAATTTAAAAACCTTTCTTTTTTTATTTTAAATTTAATCAAAAATTAAATCTATCTTTCATTTTGAACTATTTTATAAAAAAGTCAATTTTAATATGATATTTTAATATAATATAATGGTAGTTATTATAATTTAAAACATAATACCTTTGATTTTTTTACAAAATTTTTAAAAAATTAATTTATTTTATTATTTTTTAATGTTTTATATTTTTTTAATAAAAAAGTGATGGTAGTGAAAAATTTCCAAAAAAAATAATAATAATTTTTTGATAAATATTTTTTATTGTATCAAAAAGAGTAATATATAAATTTGTAAAAAATGATTTAGATAAAACAGAGTAATGATTTTTTTCTTATTTTAATAAATCTTTAATGATAATACTTTTAATAACAAAGAAAACCCCTTTTATTTGATAAAATAAAAAAATTATTGTGAGAAAATACTAAATTTATTATTGTTCTTGTGTTTTTCTTTTAAGTACATTATTTGATTATATATAATCTTTTTCGATATTTAAAATTCATCTTTTGGATAAAAAAACTTAATTATCTTTCATTATTATCTTTCGTTATTCGAAAAAAATTAAATTTTTAATTATCATTCTATAATATCATTTTTATGTAACAAGGATTTTTAAAGAAAAAACCATAAGAGAGATCCTTAATTAACAAAAAAAATATGATAAAACTCATAAAATGACCATTGAAAAAATAATAAAATTAAAACCAATTATTTTTAATTATAAAAATTTATTATCAATAAAAAAATATAAAGATGTAAATCATAAAAGAGTAAGTTGTTGGAACAAACAAAATTTGATTAAAGATTCATGAAAAAGTTAGGAAATATATTAAATAATATTTATGCTGAAAAAAATAACTTTATAAAAAAATTTTTAAAAATTAAAAAATTTATGAAATTATTAAAAAAATTAATAAGAGGAATAAAAAGCTCTTTTATAAAAATAAAGTTCTTCTTCTAAAAAATTGATATATCTTATTCAAATAAAAATATAAAAAAATAAAAAAGATGTTGTTTTTTTAAACTTCTTTTTTTATTTTTTTATCTTAATTAATTTTTAATTTATATTATTTTCTAATAAAACTAATTCTTTCTAATTTAAAAGCAATGTTAAATGAAAACATATTATCGTTTGTAAAAGAATACGTTTTAAAACATAAAGATAAAATTAATTCATTATTTAATTCTTTTATCTCCAAATAAGTAATAAAAATTTCCATTAAATTTTCAGCATTAATTCTAGCTTCTATTTCAGAACTTATGTCTCCTCTAGACAAATCACATATAAAACGAAGAATTGATATTTCATTATTTCGAAAATTATTATTTATTTTCAAAATTTTATTACCAGATATATTTATTTCCTGTAAATCATTTAGTATGTTTATTTTTATAAAATTGTTAATCATTTTATCGATACTAAAATAACTATCATTATCCTTAAAAAATGATAAAACTTCTTCTTTTTCATGAAATAATATTCGACCTGAAAAACTTATTTCAATATCTGAATATTTTCTTTTTAATTCATCTATAGAATTAACATCTAATCTACATAAACTAATATTATTAACTTCTTTTAAAAAATCATAATAATCATTACCAGCAGTTGTTATTTTTAATGGATTTTTTAAATTTGTTAAAAAAACCATTTTTTTTGAATTTTCACTTAAATTTATATATTCTTTTTGTGGAAAATTTCTTCTTGAAGAAGAAGATGGTTGATCACAAAATTTTTCATTCATCATTGCTATAACATGATTTGTTTGAATAAAAATAAAATTTAAAATAAAAATAAATAAAAAAGACATTTTTTTTAAATATTTTAATGAATCAATTTTTTTAATATTCAATTTTTTTAATCCTCCTTTTTAAAAAAATATTATTTTTATATTATTAAATAAAAATTTAATTATTTAACTTCTTATTGTATTACCTTTATCTTATAATAAATAACTGTTTTTATTTTATCATTTACTAAATAAATTTCCATTTTAAGAAACAAAAAAATAAAAAATCCATAAAAATAACAATTTAAGTAATAATTTTTTTAATTTATTATCAAATTTTATCTTTAATAAAATATATAGTAAAGTGAAGGTAGGTAGAGGGTATATTTATTTTAGTTGCCTTTATTCTTAACCAGTCTGAACGGTACTATTATTCAAATAACTCTTTTTTTGAATAAGAATTGATTATTTGATACGATTTTCTTTTTTAAATGATTAATTACGAATAATAGTGATTTTATTATCAAATAAGAAATTAAAAAGTCTTTTAAAGTTCTTTTTAAAGATTATTTTAAAATAAAAGAAAAAAGTGATTGACATTTATTTTTTTTAGTTATGATATGGGTAGTTAATAAATAAGTTGGTGGCTTTTTTTAGGTGACTAAAAATTAGTAAAGTTATTTCTTTTATTTTTTAGTCAAAATAACTACTTTTTATTGGTCTTGTTTTTTGTGTGGTCCAAATATACACATATTATATCAAATCCAGTTAAAATAAAATAATGTGGATTTATATTCAATTTTTCTCTCTTTTTGTTATAAAATTAATGCAAAATAATAATGATTTGATTATTAAATTGAAGATTTCAAAAGTATTTAAAAGTGATATTTTTTAAAAAAATTATTTTTTTAGTAAAATGTAAACGTATTTTTGTTTAACT
Source organism: Candidatus Phytoplasma sacchari (assembly GCF_009268105.1). GTDB lineage: Bacteria > Bacillota_I > Bacilli_A > Acholeplasmatales > Acholeplasmataceae > Phytoplasma > Phytoplasma sacchari. The sequence goes on along the minus strand of NZ_VWXM01000002.1, from coordinate 40,686 downwards.
TTAAAACAACTAATTATCTATTTTTTTTAAATTTTCTTTTTATCTTTGTAAATATTAAAAAAATAATAAAAATAGCTGCAGGAGAAAAAATATAAAGAATATAAAAAAAATTAAACCAAAATAAATTATTATGTCCAAATTTTGTAATCCATAATTTCAACAAAAACGGATATAAAGCAATTGTGATTAAACAAGTTTCAATAGTATAAAACAAATGAATAAAACATTTTTTTTCTATATGATTGATATTACGTTTTATATTTTTATATCTTAAAAAGCATATTTTATATTTTTTTTCAATTATATAATAACAAGGTGTAATAAATTGTTTATAAATTCTAGAAAGAGTAAATAAGAATAAACAATAATGAACAAAAGAATTAGTATAATTAACAAAAGAATTAATAAATGATTCAAACATAATAATTTTTAACTTTTAAAAACAACACCTTTTCTTAAATATCATATTTACTCTTATAATATATTTTTATCAAAAAATTACTATTTTTTTATGTTAGTTTTTTTTCTTTTTGAGTTATATTATTAATAATTAATAAACAATTTTATTATATTTATAATAAAAAAAATTTATTTCTTTTTTTAGCCATCGCGGTTGAAGAGTCTCCCATAGGCACAATCTTAGTTTTTGTACTTAACCACCTGTAACCTAATTGAATATTATTCATCTCTAAACTAAAGACTGCTATTTTAAAATGTTCATTATGGTCTAAAACTTTCAAGATCATATTCAACATAAAAGAAGTTGTTTTTCCAATTCCTGGCCGAGACGCCAGAATAATGAAACTTTCCCGGTTGATAACCTAAAATGATTTCATCTAAACTCCGAAAACCTGTTTTTCAACCTAAAAAATTTTCTTGATTTCTATTAGTAATTGTTTTTTTTAATTGATGAAATAAAGTTTTTGCAGTCATAAAAGTCGTTTTTGGTAAACTTAATTAATTGATTCAGTTATGCTTGACTTTTCTTTCAATTAATTGATGAAAATGACCATTTTCTTCTTGTTTTGAAGTATATTGTGTACCCATTTGATTAAGAAGTTTTAAAATCTTCCTTTTCATCATGGCTTCTTTTAAAAACTCTAGATATAATTATTTAAATGATAAACCCAAGGGAATAAACTACCTAATTTCCAGTAAATATTTTTGATCTCCTTCGATTTGAATTTGATGATTTTTTAACCAAAGAAAAAGACTGATAGATAATCAATTTCTTTTTGTTCCTGAAGAAGAAGCTTCTCTAGTATCATTATTATTATTCATAGCTCATAATACAACATAATAATTTGGTTTTAAACACAAAAGCAACCAAAAATAATAAATATAAAAAAAATTTAAAAAAATATTTTTTTGTTAATATTTAATGGACATTATTACTAAATTAAAATTTCCTTTATTTTAATATTTTAATATAGAAAAAAAAATATTTAAAATATAAATTAAAATAATTTATTCAATATTTTAAAATTAAACAAATAGATTAAAATATTTGGATAATTTAGCAAAATTTTGTCAAAAAATTTTTTTATATTTTTTTTAATATTTTTATTTTAAATAATTTAATTGTGAAAATTAATTTTATCTTTTTCCAAACGTTTAAAAAGATTTTCGCATAAAAATAATTTTTTTTCTTTTATAATACCAAAAGTTTTTAAACTATCGAAAGTTCTTTGTTCAGCTTTAATATTATTTAAAATTTTTTCTGAAGTGTCTGGTAAAAAAGGTTTTAACAAAATTCCTATAAAACGTAATGTTTCTATTAAATTAAAAAGACAAAAATCCAATATTTCATGATAAGATTTATTTTTAAATAAATTCCAAGGTTCAATTTTGTCTATATATTTGTTACATAAACGAGCTAATTTAATTATTTGTTCTAAAGCTTCTGAAACATTATATAAATTCATATAGTGATAAACAGATTCAACAGTTTTTAAAGCATTATAAGATAAATCAATGTCTATTTTTGTTAAAAAACTATTTATTAATGGAGTTATAGATAAAATTTTTTTTAATTGGTTACATCTATATTTATTTATCATGCCTAAAGTCCGACTTAAAAGATTACCAATATTATTAACAAGATCAGAGTTATATCTTTCTATTAAAAGTTCATAAGTAATTATACCATCAGAAGAATAGGGAATTTCATGTAAAACAAAATATCTTATCGCATCAATAGAAAAAAATTTTATTAAATCTTCTACATAAAGTACATTATTAGTAGATTTAGACATTTTTTTATTATTAAATAAAATCCAAGGATGAATTAAAAATTTTTTAGGCAAAGGCAAATCTAAAGACATCAACAAAATAGGCCAATAAATAAGATGAAAACGACTAATATCTTTGCCTATTATATGAAGATCACAAGGCCAATAATAATTAAATTTAGAATTTTTTAACTTAACATCAGGATAAAAACAACAATTAAAACCAGTAATATAATTACTTAAAGCATCTATCCATACATAAACTATATGTTTATTATCAAAAGTTAAATCAATACCCCATTTAAAAGAAGTTCGAGAAATAGACAAATTAGGTAAAGGTTCCTTTAATAAATTTAAAATTTCTTTTTTTCTTGTAGTAGGTAAAATTAAATTATTATCACTTTTTAAATAATTTATTAATTTTTGTTGATAATTAGATAATTTAAAAAAATAAACTTCTTCAGAAGACCAAATAGGAATTTCTCCGTTTAATGTTTTTCCATCAATTAAATCTTTTTCAGATATAAAACTTTCTTCTGAAACAGAATACCAACCTTCATATTTTCCTAAATAAATATCTTTTTTTCTAATTAATATTTCTAAAATATTTTGAACATTTTTCTTATGTAATGGGTTTGTTGTTCTGATGAAATAGTCATATTCAATATTAAATAAATCATAAATTTTTTTAATTTGCAAACTAATTTTATCAACATATTTTTGATTATCTATTCCTTCTTCTTTAGCTTTTTGTTCTATTTTTTGTCCATGTTCATCTGTTCCTGTTTGAAAATAAACATTATATCCTTCTAACTTTTTAAACCGAGATATAGAATCAGCCAAAATAATTTCATAAATATTACCGATATGAGGTATAGAAGAAGCATAAACAATAGCGGTAGAAATATAAAATTTTTTTTTTTTATTCAACATATTTAAAATTTTTAACCTCTGATTTATAAAATATTTTCAATTTTATATTTTTGATAAATTTCTTTTTTTGTTATTTTTCTTTCTTTAGCTACTTTATTAAAAGCTTCTTTTTCACTAAAACCTCTTTTCAAAAAAAACATAATATGATCATATAATTTAAAATTTTTATAAAAAATAAGATTTTTTTGATTTTCAATCAATATAACATATTCACCTTTTAAAGATAATTTTTCTTCCAAAATAGAGTTTATATCTCCGTTAATAATAGTTTCAAATTTTTTAGTTAATTCTCGCATTAAAGAAACATTGCTACAAGGAAAATATTTTTTAATTGATAAAAGAGTTTTACTGATTCTTAAAGAAGATTCATACAAAATAACAGTTCCTTCAAAAAAAATATAATTTCCAAGAATTTCTTCTTTATTTTTTTTATTTCTAGGTAAAAAACCTAAAAACAAAAAAGGAGTTTTGAAAGAAGAAATGCTAAAAGCTGCTAAAAAAGCTGAAGCTCCCGGAATAGTCGTAACATAAAAACCTTTTTTTTTAATTTCTTGAACTAAAAAAAGACCTGGATCACTTATTAAAGGGGTTCCTGCATCACTGATTAAAGCTAAATTTTTATTAGATTCTAAAAAAAACAAAATTTTTTTAAGACTTTTTTTTTCGTTATATTTATGTAATGAAATTAACTTATTTTTAAAATTATAATAATTTAGAATTTTATTAGCTTGTCTAGTATCTTCAGACAAAATATAATCTACTTTTTTTAAAGTTTCTAAAGCTCTAAAACTTAAATCAGACATATTTCCGATAGGAGTTGAAACTAAATATAAGGTAGGTTTTTTTTGAATAAAAGTTTTTTGAATCATAATCATAATTAATTATTTTAATTTTCCTTTTTTAAAAAATAAAAATTTTTTTTAATTTTATCTATTTTATTATCAACTTCAATTAATAAATCAAAAAAACAAGTTTGAGTATCTAGAAAATAATTTTTTTGTTCAATTTCAACAAAAACATTCAATATAGAAATAATATCTTCTAAATTAATTTTTTTAAAAAAAATTTTATCTAATAATTCAACAGGAAAAACATTATTAATTTTCATTCTTTTATAATATAAATCTATGAAAAAACTTGTTATAATGAATAAAAAATCGCTAATAAAATTATTTTCTTCAAGTAAATGATCAATTTCTAAAAATAAACTAATAAAAGAATTTTTAGTATGAAAATTATCAATGAATTTTAAAAAAAATTTTTTAAAATTATTATAATAGTTTTTTTTTTGTATTTCTTCATTTTTTATTTTTCGAAATTTTTGAAATAAACGAATTAAAACATTATCTAATTTATCTTTGTTTTTTTTTGATAAAAAATATTCTAAAAATTCTAAGTTATTTTCTGTCAAAAAAAAATCTAAATAAAAAAAATGTGTTCTAGAAATTATAGTTGATAATACAAGGTTATGATTTCCAGTAAGTAAAATACCTAAAATATTTTTATTAGCAGGATTTTCAAAAAAATATAATAAACTATTAGCGGCTTCATAAGAAAGATTTTCTGCTTTATTTATTAAATAAACTTTTTTAGATTTAATTAAAGAAGTTTGATTAAAATATTGTTTCATATCTAAAATTTGTTCTTTTTTAATAAATAATTCTTTATTAGAACTTAAATAATAAAAATTTGGATAAGAAAAGTTTTCAATTAAATATCTTAAATTAGGTAAATCATAATCATCCTTTAAAAATTCATAAACCAAATCAAATATAAAAGAAAATTGTAATTCATCACTCTTATTACTTTCAAATAAATAAAGATGACTTAATCTTTTATTTTTAATAATAATCTTAAAATTTTCTAATAATTTTGTTTTTTTATTTATTTTATTCATATTTTTATTTTAAAATTATTTTTTATTTTAAATTCGATAATTTCTTTAATAGAATCTAAAGAATGATTAGCATTTATTTTATAAATTCTTTTAGGGTATTGTTTGCATATTTTCAAGTAACCTTCTCTTACTTTTTTATGAAATTCAATATTTTGTAAATCAAAATATTCGATTTTATCTTTTCTTTTGGTTTTGATTCTTTCTAATCCTATTTCAGGTTCTAAATCTAAATAAAAAGTAATATTAGGATAATATTTACAAGCAAATTTATTGATATTATGAATAAATTTTTTTCCTAATCCTCTTGCATAACCTTGATATGCAAAAGAAGAATCTATGTAACGATCACAGATAACAATTTTTTTTTCTTTTAATGATGGTATTATAACTTTTTTTAGGTGTTCTACTCTATTAGCTGCATATAATAATGCTTCAGTATAATAATCTATTTTATTGTTAAATTTTAATAATAGTTTTTTTATTAAAATATTAAATTTATATAAATCATTTTCGATTCCACCAGGTTCTTTAGTTAATATAACCGGATATTGAGAAAAAATTTTGCTAAATAGATAATTAGCTAGAGTAGTTTTTCCTGAACCTTCACATCCTTCAAAAGAAATAAACATATATTGATACAAAAGTTCCTTCCTTTATTTTTAAATATTAATAAAAAACTTTTTTTAAATAAAGACCTTTTGAAGGTGCTAAAAATGGTAATTTTTGTTTATTTTTTAATTCTAACATATCTTTTAAGTCTGATATTTTTTTTTGATTATATCCTATTTTAATTAAAAAACCAACTAAAAATAAAATCATTTGTTTTAAAAAACTTCTACCGTGAAAAAAAAGACAATAATGTTTTGAGGTTTCTTTTGAGCAAACTTTTAAAATATATCTAATAGTACTTTTATTTTTGTCTTTATTACTAGTAAACAACGAAAAATCTTTTTCACCTTCTAATAATTTTATCGCTTTATTTATTATCATAAAATCTATTTTTTTAAAATATACTTGAAATCTACAATTTAAAAAATCCAATGGTTCTTTAGCAAAAATATATTTATAAATTTTAGATTTTGAACTATAACGAGCATGAAATGAATTATTAACTTCTTTTATGTTAATTACTCTTATATCCGCAGGTAAAATATTATTCAAAATTTTTTGGAAAATTTTAGGTTGAATAAAAAAATGAGTTTTAAAACTAACTACCTGACCTAGAGCATGAACTCCTTTATCTGTTCTGCTAGCTGCATAAGTTAAAATTTTTTGTTTAGTTATTTTATACAAAGATTTCTCTAAAATAGACTGAATAGTATCTAAAAAAGGTTGTTTTTGATAACCATAATAATTAGTACCATCATAACTTAAAATTAATTTATAATTGGTCAAAATTTATACAACCTCTTATTTATTTAGTTATAATCAAAAATTTATAAATTTAATTTTATAATTAAAAAATATAAATGAAAAATATTTCTAGAAACAACTATACAAAAAAAATAGAATAATAACAAACATTATAAGTATATCACTTTTTTTAATTTTATAAAAAGATAATTTAGTACGTTTTTTTCCTAAAACAAAACCTCTTGTTTCCATTGCATTAGCTAAAATGAAAGATTTTTGGAAAATTAAAACAAAAATAGGAATCAATAAAGAAAGTAAAAAATATATTTTTTTAAAAATATTTTTAGTATAAAAATTTAAACCTCTTGAAATTTGTGATTTTATAATTTTTTGTATTTCACTCAATAAAAAAGGAATGGACATAAAAATAAGAGATAACATAATAGAAAAAATTTCAACAGGAATACCAATTTTTTTAAGAGGTTTTAGAATAATTTCTAAACCATCATTAATTTCCATAAAAGAAGTTGTTTCTTTAATTATAATATTGAGAATTAATATTAAAGAAATACGAATTAAAATCAAAATTATTTGTAGCAAATCTTTTATTGTAAAGAAAATTATTTGTAGATAGTTATTTTTAAAATTAATAATAAAAAAAATATAAGGTAATATAATTAAAATTATCAAATTTAATAAAAAATAAATTCTTTTTTGTTTTTTATTTGTTTTAAAAAATGAAAATAATATAAAAATAATTAAAAATAAAAAAAATGTATTTTTAAAAATATAAATATTTAAATATTTTTCTTTGGGTTTTTCAAAAGAAAAATAAATAAAAAAACTAAAAAAAATAAAAAGTTTAAGATTAGATAAATTTTCTATTAATTTATTAAAGGAAAAATCAATAGAAAATAGAGACAAAATAATAATTGTAATAATGAATAAAAAATTTAAACCAGAAAATAAAATATTTATTTTATTTTTTTCATGAAAAAAAAAATCTATATTTAACGTAAAAATAATCTTAAACAATAAAATACTTAATATTATTTTTAAAGCAGGATGTATAGAAAACAAAAAAGATTTGGATTTTTTATAATTACTATTTTTTATTAATTTTGGCATATCATTTTTATAAATTTAAAATAAATTTATTCCTTATTTTTTTTTATAAATTTCTATCAAATATTCTAATAATTGATCAAAACTATATTTTGGTTGAAAATCTAATCCCATTTTTTTATTTAAAAATTTTAATATTTTGAAAGATTGTGGTTCTTGGATAAAGTGCGACTTATGTATTTTTGGATTCATAAAAAAAAATTCTTTCAAACCATCAAAAATAATTTTCCCTTTTTCTAAAAAAATAATTCTATTTGCATATTGAGCTACTAAATCTATATCATGAGTAATAAAAATAATAGTTTTTTTATCTTTAATATTTTTTTTTTTCAAAATATTCATTATTTCAAATCGACCATTAAAATCTAATCCTCTGGTAGGTTCATCTAAAATCAAAATAGATGGTTCCATAGCTAAAATTCCTGCAATAGCTACTTTTCTTTTTTGTCCTCCTGATAATTTAAAAGGAGAAGAATTAAAAAATTTTTCTTCAATACCAACTTCTTTTAAAGATTTAACAGCTATATTGTAAGCTTCTGAATTCATTTTATTAAAATTTTTAGGCGCAAACATTACATCTTTTAAAACAGTTGTCTCAAAAATTTGATATTCAGGAAATTGAAAAACTAACCCTATTTTTTTTTTTAAAAAAAATAGTTCTTTATTTGAAACTTTGTTACTAATTTTTTGATTAAATATTTTTAAATATCCTTCAGATGGTAATAATAAACTATTCATTAATTGAACTAAAGTAGATTTTCCTGAACCTATTTTCCCTATCAAAGCAATAAATTCATTTTTAGGATTTATATGTAAATTAATATCTTTTAAGACATATTTTTTTTTTTTTGAATTATAATAAAAATTTACGTTTTTAAAATATATTCCCATAAAACATCCTTTATTTTGTTTAAAAAACGTGAATCTATTTTTTCTAAATATTCTTTTTTACAAAATTCAATATATAATTTTAGTGATAAAGGTAAATTAAAAAAAAATTTATTCAAAAAAAAAGAATCTTTTAAAAAATTTAAAGATTTATCATATTTCCATAAAGAACCATTATTTAAAACAATAATTTCATCACTTTTTAAAGCTAATGAAAAATCATGTGTAATGGTTATAATATTTTTTTTTGTTTTACTAATTTCTGTAATAATTCGATTAATTTCATCAGATCCTTCTGGATCCAAAAAAGAAGTAGGTTCATCAAAAATAATAATTTCTGGTTCCATGGCTAAAACAGAAGCAATCGCCACTTTTTGTTTTTGTCCTCCTGATAATTGTTGTGGTTTTTTATCTAATAAATCTTTTATACCTAACATTGAAGCATATTTATTAACAGTTTTATAAATTTGATGTCTAGGCAATCCTTTATTTTCTAAACCAAAAGCTATATCACTCTTAACATCAAAACCAACAAATTGATAATCTGGATTTTGAAAAATGATACCCATAAAAGAACGCAATTTCGTTATTGTATTTTCATTTAATTCAATGTTATTAATAAAAATTTGTCCTTTATAAGATTGAAATAAACCAATTAAAATTTGAGCTAAAGTAGATTTACCTGAACCATTATGTCCCATTATTGAGACCCATTTATTATCAGCAATTTCAAAATTTAAATTTTTTAAAATATTTATATTATTATAACTAAAATTTAAATCCTTAACAATTATCATTTTATTTTATTACCTATTTTTTATAAAATATAATGTTATAAATTAAACTAAAGAAATAAAAGCCATTGGAGCTGAATCTCCCCTTCGATATTCAGTTTTAATAATTCGAGTATAACCACTATTTCTATCTAAATATCTTTGAGATAAATCTTCAAATAATTTTTGCAAAACAGTTTGTTTATCATTAATTTTTTGATTAAAAATAAAAAGCAAAGCTCTTCTTTTAGAAATTAAATTATTATTCTTACTTAAATTTATAACTTTATCAAAAATTCTCTTTAATTCTTTAGCTTTTGATTCGGTAGTATAAATACGCTCATGAATAATTAAACTAGAAACCAAACTTCTTATTAAAGATTTTTTTTGTGAGGTATTTCTTCTTAATCTGCTATACACTTTCATTTTCCCTTCTACTTATCAATTTTTATTTATTAAATTTTATTCATCATCTTCTGGCTTAAAAGAAAGATCAAATTCTTTCATTTTTTTTTTTAATTCTTCAAAAGATTTTTTTCCTAAACTATGCAATTTAGCAATATATTTTTCATTTTGATTAACTAATTCTCTAACTGTATTGATACCAGATTTTTTCAAACTATTGAATAATCTAGCTGATACTTCTAATTGTACAATTTTTAAATCTAAAGCATGATTATAACTTTTCACTTTTGGTTCATAAATAAAGTCTATTTTTTTTGATTTTTCAGATAATTCAGCTAAAGAATAAAAATAATCTGATAAAATTTTCGAAGCAGTAGCTAAAGCCTCTTTTGAAGAAATAGATTTATTAGTTTCTATTTCTAAAATAAGTTCTTCTTTATTGTTTAATTTTTTTTCCACATTATAAGTAACTCCAAGAACAGGAGTATATAAAGAATCTATTGAAATGACACCAAATTTATTTTTACTATATATTTTATTTTCTTCAGAATTTGTATAACCAATACCTCTTCTAACAGTTACTTCCATTTTAAAATGAAAATTATTGTCGGAAATATGTGCTATTACTTGATCTTTATTTATTATATTAACTCCTTCAATAGGTCCAAAATCAGCAGCTGTTACTGTTCTTTCTCCTTTGACATCAATTTCCATTGTTACTTCAAATTCATCTTCTTCTGAATCAACATAAATAACAACTTTTTTTAAATTCAAAATAATAGACATAACATCTTCATAAACACCAGGAATGACGCTAAATTCATGTTCTACACCTTGAATATAAACATTAACAATAGCAGAACCTGGTAAGGATGATAATAAAACTCTTCTTAAAGAATTTCCCAGAGTAATACCATAACCTTTTTCTAAACGTTGAATAATAAATCTTTGATTAAAAGAATTATAATTTTCTTCTTCTTCTTGTATCATAAAAGGTTTTATGAATTTTAATTTTCCAATCATATTTATTGTAAAAAAACTCCTTTATAATTTTTTTTTAACTACGAGGTCTCTTAGGAGGCCTACAACCGTTATGCGGAATAGGAGTAACATCATTGATAGCTGTAATTTCTAAACCAGATTCTTGTAAAGCACGAATAGAAGTGTCTCTACCGGGACCAGCACCTTTAACAAAAACTTCAATTTTTATCATTCCTCCCTGTTCTTTAACTAAATTTGATACTTCTTTAGCAACTTGTTGAGCAGCAAAAGAAGTAGATTTTCTACTACCTTTAAAACCTAAACAACCAGCACTTTTCCAAGCAATAGTATTTCCAATTAAATCTGTGATATTTATAATTGTATTATTAAAAGTCGAATAAATATGAGCGATACCAGAAAGAATATTTTTTTTATTCTTCTTATTTCGTTTTGTTTTTTTTTTAAGATTCATATAATTAAAATCCTTTTTTTTAATTTTATATTATTATTTAATAATCATTTATTATTTTTTATTTTTTTTTGAGATAAAGCAATATTTTTACGATTTTTTTTAGCAGTTTTAGCATTATTTCTAGTTTTTTGACCTCTTACTGGTAAACCTTTACGATGATGAATTCCTCTATCACAACCTATATCCATTAATCTTCTTATATTCATAGCAATTTCTCTCCTTAAAAAACCTTCAACACTAAATTTATTAATTTCGTTCCTAATTTGCATTATTTGATCTTGTGTTAAATTTTTAACTTTAATATTTTCATCAATACTTAATTCTTTCAAAATTTTTTTCGAAGTTTTTATACCAATACCATAAATATAAGTTAAAGAAATAATAATTCTTTTATCACGTGGAATGTCTATTCCTGCTATTCTTGCCATTTTTTTTAAACTTTTCTCCTTTAAAATTAACCTTGTCTTTGATTATGACGACGATTTTTTTTATTTATAATATAAACTCTTTTTTTTCGACGAACAATAATATCACTAGAACTACGTTTTTTGACAGAAGCTCTTACTTTCATGTTACTATATTCTCCTTTAATTAAATAAATTCCATTTTTTTAAATAAAATTAAGATAGATAACGATAAATAATACGATATTTAGAATCTACTCGAACTTTATCGCCCTGTAAAATACGAATTTTGTTTATATACAATTTTCCAGAAATATAACCAGTAATAATTTTTTGACTAGGCAATAACATTAATTGAAATTTGGCATTTGGTAATAATTTTATCACTTTAGCATCGCAAATTTTTATTTTTTTTGTCTCCATTTTTATCACCTACACTTTTTATGTTAAAATTTCATGTCCATTTTCAGTTACTAAAACTGTATGCTCAAAATGAGAACTTAAGCTAGAATCAATAGTAACAGCTGACCAACCATCAGATAAAATTTTAATTTCTTTACTACCTAAAGTAAACATAGGTTCAATACAAAAAGTCATACCTTTTTTCAAAATATGATTTTTTTCTAAATAACATGCTTCTTTAGTAAAATCAAAATTAAAAATATTAGGAGCTTCGTGCAGACTAGTTCCTATACCATGACCTGTAAAAACTTCTATAATTCCATAATTATTTAATTTACCAATTTTAGCAATGGCATTAGAAATATCAGAAATATAATTACCAGGTTTAACTTTTTTTATACCTGCAAATAAAGCATCATGAGTATCTTTAATCATTTTTTTTTTAAAATAAGATATTTCTCCTAAATAATATGTCCAAGCAGAATCAACATAATAACCCTTAAATTTAATACCTATATCTAAAGTTATAATATCTCCTAATCTTAAAATTTTATTTTTAGAAGGAATCCCGTGTACTACAACCTCATTGACAGAAATGCAAGTATAACCTATAAATTTTTTATAACCTTTGAATGCAGATTCAACATTATACTTTTTCATTAAATTAAATGCTATCATATCTAATTCAAAAGTAGAAATACCAGGTTTTAAATAATTTGATAATTCTTTTCTTATACGAGACAATATTTTGCCTGCTTCTCTCATTATATCAATTTCTTCGTTTTTTTTAATTAAAATCATTATAAATATTCCTTGATTATTAAATTAAAATATTTTTTTGTAAAAATTTTTAATATCTGTTTTTTTCATTACATTTTCTACATATTCCATGGAAACACCAACAATAATAATAAAACTTGTTCCACCAAATCTAACATATTGTTGTATATTAAACAAATTTCCGATTAAATCAGGTAAGGCAGCTAATATAGTTAAAAAAATAGTTCCGATAATAGAAATTCTTAATAATTCATGAGTTAATCTATAAACAGTTTGACTACCAGGTTTAACATTTTCTAAAAAAGCATCTTTACGGGATAAATGTTCTGCGATATCATTAGGATTTATAGTCATAAAAACAGAAAAAAAAGAGAAAAAAACAATTAATAATAAATAAATAAAAAAACCTATACCTAAATATTGAAAACGTGATTCCAAAAAAATTTTTTCAATTTTTTTTAAAAAACTATCTTCTTTTGTAAAATGATTAATAGTAGGAAGAATACTAATAAAAGCATTTGCTAAGATTATAGGTAAAACACCTGCTGTATTAATTTTTAAAGGGATATTTGGTTCCATTTCTTTTATATTTCTTTTATAAGCATATTTGATAGGTATTTGTAAATATGTTGAACATAAAATAACTGTTAAAATCAGTAAAAATAAAAATAAAACAAAAATAAATATTTTTGAATATATAGGTAAAATTTGAGAATTAGTATATATTACATTTTTAAAAGTATTAAATAATTCTCTACTAATACCAACAACTATCAAAAGTGAAATCCCATTACCTATTCCTCTAGAAGTCACAAGATCAGCTAGCCATATACAAATAAAAACTCCTACTATTAAGAAAAAAATAATATTTAAAACAAATAATTTATTTGATTTCAATTCATTATTTGTCATAATACCTGTTTGACCAATAGAATATATACAATGTGATATAGAGAAAAAAATAGTCAAAATACGTGTTATTAAGTTAATTTTTTTTTTACCTTTTTCTCCTTGTTCTTCTAATTCTTTTAAAAAAGGTAATATTTTAACAGCAAATTGTATTACAATAGAAGCAGTTATGTAAGGTACAACACCTAAAGAAAGAATACATAAAGGACGTGAACTTCCTCCGAAAATATTTATATTGAAAATTTCACTAAAATTTTTATTTATTTTTTCTTTCCAACTTAAAAAAACATATTGCTCTTTAGTTAAAATGGGGATGTGAATTTTACTACCGACTATATATATAAAAATAACAATTAACGTAAAAAATATTTTTTTAATTATTTTTTTTTTACTAAAAAAAAAATCTATTATTTTATTCATATTAATATTTTGATCCTATAATTTCAATATTTCCGCCATTTTTTTCAATATTTTTTTTAGCCTTATCAGAAAATTTAGAAGCTTGTACAATTAATTTTTTAGTCAAAATACCTTTACCTAAAATTTTAATTAATAATGATTTTTTTTTAACAATTTTTTTTTGAAATAACAAATCTTTGGTAACAATTGTATCATTATCAAATATTTCTAATTTATCTATGTTAACTACAGAATATTTTGTTTGATTAAAATTAAAAAAACCTCTTTTAGGAATCCTTTGAAAAAAAGGAGTTTGTCCTCCTTCAAAACCTATTCTTGTTTTTCCTCCAGAACGAGCTAATTGACCTTTATGACCTTTACCAGAAGTTTTTCCATGACCGCTTCCAGGTCCTCGTCCTAAACGTTTAGTTTTTTTGCGAGCGCCTTTAATGGGTTTTAATGAATGTAAAAACATATTTTATCAATCCCTCTCAGAAATAACTATTTTTTCTATTGAAACTAAATGATTAATTTTTTTTAAAATACCTCTGATGATACCATTATCTTCTGCAAAAATTTCTTGATTTATCTTTTTTAAACCTAAAGAATAAACATTTCTTATTTGATTTCTATTTATACCTATTAAACTTTTTTTTAAAGTAATTTTTAGCTTATTCATCTGTATAACATCATTCCTTTTTAAATCTGGAGTTAAAAGATATTTCTCTAATTCTTTCTATATCTTTTAAAGTTTTAAGATTTCTTAATCCTTTCATTGTAGCTCTAATAACATTAATAGAAGTACGTGAACCGAAAGATTTAGTTAAAATATCTTTAATACCTACTAATTCTAGAATAGTTCTTGCCGCTTTACCACCAGCAACAATACCAGTACCTTTTGAAGCTGGTTTTAAAAAAGTTTTTGATGCTCCAAATTTACCAATTATCTCGTGCGGAATAGTAGAACCAGAAAGTGAAATTTTTATCATTTCTTTTTTAGCTTTTTCTAAAGCTTTCCTAATAGCATCTAAAATTTCTTGAGCTTTTCCTGTAGCGAACCCAACTCTTCCTTTTTTGTCTCCTACTACAACTAAAGCAGAAAAACGAAAACGTCGACCACCTTTAACTACTTTAGTGATTCTGTTTATTTTAATTACTTTTTCTTCAAATATATTTTTTTTAAAATTATAAAAATCTTTTTTACTTGATGTATTTTTATTAATAATCAAAACTTAAGACCTTCTTTCCTAACAACATCGGCTAAAGCTTTTAAACGACCATGAAATAAATATCCACCACGATCGAAAACTATATCTGAAATACCTTTTTTTAAGGCTTTTTTAGCTATAATTTTTCCTATATCAGAAGCAACTTTTATATTAATAACATTAACATTAAGTTCTTTACTATGAGCACTACACAAAGTTACTTGATTTTGATCATCAATTATTTGAACATAAAAATATCTATTAGAATAAAAAACACTTAAACGAGGTCTATCTTTGGTTCCTATAACTTTTTTCCTTATACGAATATGACGTTTTTTTCTTAAAATAAAAGATGATTGTTTATTTATCATATTTTTATAATAATTGTCCTTTCTATTTTTTATTACTTTTACCAGATTTTCTATGAATATATTGACCTACCAAGCGAATACCTTTTCCTTTGTAAGGCTCTGGTTTTTTTAATTTTAATATTTTAGCAGCAAATTCTCCTACAAGTTGTTTATCAAAACCTTTTACAATAATTTCTTTATTTTTAATTATTTCTACTTGAATATTATTAATAATAGGTAAATTAACTTTATGAGAAAAACCTAGATTAAAAACTAAATTAGATTCTTCTTTTTTTACATCAAAACCTATACCAACAATCTCAATTTTTTTAGTAAACATATTTTTTAAACCTAAAATCATATTAGCTAATAAAGCTCTAGTTGTTCCATGAATCTTTCTCATAAAAAATTCATCATTAGGTCTATAAATATTTATTAAATTATCTTTTAAAACAATGTTTAATAAAGGATTAAATTGATATTGAAGAGTATTTTCTGATGAATGAACTTTTATCAAATTTTTATCTTTAATATCAACAGTAATTCCATCAGGAACTATAATGACTTTTTTACCTATTCTTGACATTTAATTTTTTTCTCCTTATAAACAATTACCAAATATAAGCTAAAATTTGTCCTCCTATATTTTTTGATATTGCTTCATAATCAGTCAAAATACCTTGAGAAGTAGAAATTAAAGCTATTCCTAAACCGTTTAAAACTCTAGGTATTTTTTTTGATGAAACATATTTAGAAACTCTTTTTAATCCTAAAATACTCTTTTCTTTGAAACTATTGTATTTTAATAAAATAATAATACATTTTTGTTTAATAAAAAAATCTTTTATAAAACCTTCTCTTTTCATAATTTCTAAAATTTTTAACTTTAATTTAGAATTAGGAACAGAAACTTTTTCATAATTCATCATATTAGCATTTCTTATTCTAGTTAATAAATCAGCAATAGGATCTGTTATCATAAATAATCTAACTCCTTTCTTATTTTTTTACCAACTAATTTTTTTTACACCAGGTATTTCGCCTTTATTACTTAAAGAACGAAAATTAATTCTGGATAAACCAAATTTTCTCATATAACCTCTTGATCTTCCATCTATTTGATCTATATTTTTAAGACGTACAGAAGAAGATTGGATAGGTAATTTTGATAAACCAATATAATCTTTTTGTTTTTTTAATTTCAAACGTTTTTCTCTATATTTTAAATAAAGTTCTTTTTGTTTTTTATTTTTAACAATTTTAGATTTTTTTGCCAAAATTAATAATCTCCTTTATTTTTTGTCAATTGTATTTTATTAAATAATTTATTCTATAAATCTTTTCTAAATTTTAAAAGGCATTCCGTAAAATTCTAGTAATTTTCTAGCATCAGAATCATTTTTAGCTGTAGTAACTATACAAATATCCATTCCCTGAACTTTTCTAACTTTATCTAAATCAATTTCGGGAAAGACAATTTGTTCTTTTATACCAAAAGAATAATTACCTTTACCATCAAAGGATTTGTTAGATAAACCTCTAAAATCCCTGATTCTAGGAAAAACAATTTTAATTAATTTATTTAAAAAAAATTCTTTTTTTGATCTTCTTAAAGTTACTTTTAAACCAATAGGCATACCTTCTCTTAATTTAAAATTAGAAATAGATTTTTTTGCTTTAGTAACTATAGGTATTTGTCCACATATTAAAGTCATCTGTTCTGCTAAATCATCTAAAAGTTTCACATTTGATATAGCATCACCAACACCCATATTTACCACTATTTTTTCTATTTTAGGTAATTGCATTAAAGATTTAAAATTAAAAATTTCTTTTAAAGTCAAAAAAGAATTCCCCGTATTCAAATTATTATTTTTTCTCATCTATTTAAACCTTACTTTTAATTCAAAATATCCAAAATAGTTCCTGTTTTTTTACTATAACGTACTTTTTTATTAGACTCTAATCTAAAACCTATTCTTGTAGGAATTTTTTTATCAGGATCTATTAAAGAAACATTAGAAATATGAATAGGGACTTCTTGTTTAATAATACTTCCTTTAGTTTCTTTATTCATAGGCTTTTGGTGCTTAGTTATAATATTAACTCCTTCTACCAAAACTTTTTGCTCTTTAAAAAAAATTTTTAAAACTTTACCAATTTTATTTTTTTTTTGTCCATTTTCATCAATAAAAAATCGGTCTTTACCAGTTATAATAGCAACATAATCGCCAACTTTAATATACATATTATACCTATACACTTTCATCGTTTAAATTAAACTATAAACACTTTTTCTGCTAAAGAAAGAAATTTTGAAAAATTAATACTTTTTAATTTATTATTTCTAACTACTGGTCCGAAAATTCTTGTTCCTCTTGGTGTTAAATCATCTTTAATAAGAATAACAGCGTTATCACTAAATTTAATATAAGAACCATCTATACCACTGGAACCTATTTTAGTTCTTAAAATTAAAGCTTTAGATTTTTCACCTTTTTTTATCAAACCTGAAGAAAAAGCTTTTTTTACAGAAACAATAACAATATCACCTATTCCAGCATAACGTCTTTTACTAGCTCCCGGAATATCAATTACTAAAACTTCTTTAGCGCCGCTATTATCAGCAACAATAAGACGACTATTTCTTTGGATCATAACTTAATTTTCCTTATTTTTCGAATTTTCAGGTGAATTTTTTTTTAAAATATTTAATAATCTAAATCTTTTAGTTTTAGATAATGGTCTTGTTTCTACAAATTCCACTAAATATCCTATTTTTGCAATTTCTTTTTCATCATGAACATGAAATTTACTGGTCTTTTTAATTTTCTTATCATATAAAAAATGTTTTTTGTAATAATCAACAATAACAGTTATTGTCTTATCCATTTTATCAGAAATTACAAAACCTTTTAATTTTTTTCTAACATTACGCATAACTATATCTTTCTTAATTTTTTCTGAAATAATAATAATTCAAATTTATATTTTTTATTTTTTATTTTTTATTTTTATCTATTATTATTATGTTCTTTTAATATTTCTCTTTCTCTTATAATTGTTTTCATTCTAGATATTGTTTTTCTATTTTTTTTTAAAACAGATGTATCTTTAATCTTAGTTAAATCAATTTTAATTTTATTATCAAATAATTTCTTTTGTAAAATATAAATTTTCTCTTTTATTTCGGAGTCTGATAATTTACGAATTTCTTCAATTTTCATTTACTACTCTTGTCCTTTTTTTACAATTTTAGTTTTGATAGATAATTTATGAGAAGCAAGTCTTAAAGCCTCTATTTCTAATTTATCAGAATTATTTATATCACTAACTTCAAAAATAACTTTACCTTTTTTAACAACTGCTACCCATAATTCAGGTGTTCCTTTTCCAGATCCCATTCTAACTTCCAAAGGTTTTCTTGTAAGAGATAGATGAGGGAAAATATTAATCCAAACTCTTCCTTCTCTTTTCATATGACGAGTCATAGAAATTCTAGCAGCTTCAATTTGTTTATTAGATATCCAATCCCCTGTTTTAGCAATAAGACCATAATTACCATTAATAATTTTGTTTTTACCCTTTGATTTACCTTCGTAACTTAGACGATGAGGACGACGGAATTTAGTTTTTTTAGGTATTAACATATTTTTTACCTCTTTATTTCAGTTAATCATCCATTTTATTTTAAAATTATTATAATTTATTTAATAATTGTAATTTACTATTGTTATGTTTATTTTCATATTTTATTATTATTTATCATTTTATTATTTTTTTGATTTTTATGAGGTAAAATTTCATCATTAAAAATCCAAATTTGTATACCTATAACTCCATAAACAGTATTTGCTTCATAAAAAGCATAATCTATATCAGCTCTTAAAGTATTTAGAGGAACTAATCCTAAAGAAATAGTTTCTCTTCTTGCTATTTCAACTCCTCCTAAACGTCCTGATATAGAAATCTTTACACCCTTAGCTCCTTTTTTCAGAGCTTTTTGAGCAGCCATCTTTTGAGCTACTTTGAAATAAACTCTGTTTTCTAATTGTGTAGCAATATTTTGTGCAACTAAATAAGAGTTTTTTTCAGGCATTTTGACTTCAAAAACATTAATTTCAACTTTTTTATTAATCGATTCTTCTATTTTTTTTACTAAATTATTTTTATTTTTATTTTCAGCACCTTGAATAATACCTATTTTAGAAGTATAAATATCAATTTCGATTTGTTCACTATCGGACTTTTTCAAACGTTTTATATCAATTTGAGAAATAGTTCCTTTAGGATAAAAAGTTTTTATTAAATTTCTAATATTAAAATCTTCTAAAATTAGAATAGGAACTTTTTTGTCATCTGCATACCATCTAGATTTCCAATTTTTAATAATACCTAATCTTAGTCCGTTTGGATTAGTTTTTTGACCCATTTTCCTCAATCTCCTTAAATAATTTTTCCTTAGAAGTAACAAATACTGTTATATGACTAGTTCTTTTTTTTATTTTATTGGTTTTTCCTTTCGCTCTAGGAGAAAAACGAGTTAAACGAAAACCTTCATTAACAAAAATTTTATTAATATACAAATCATCTTCTTTTAATTTATAATTATGAACAGCATTTGAAACTACACTTTTTAAAAGTTTAGAAATAATTGGTGATGCTACTTTACGAGTAAATAATAAAATTGATTGTGCTTCTTTAATTTTTTTTCCTCTAATTAAATCTGCTACTAAACGAACTTTACGTGGAGAAATAGGTATTTTATTAGCAATAGCTTTTACATTCATATGATTTGATTACTTTCTTTAAATTATTTTTTTGGTTTTTTCTTATCTTCTTTAGCATGTCCACGAAAATTACGAGTAGAAGAAAATTCCGATAATTTATGACCTACCATATCTTCTGTAATAGAAGAAACGATATAGTCTTTACCATTATAAATAGCTATTTTATGACCTATAAATTCAGGCAAAATAGTACTTTTACGAGAACGTGTTTTAATAACTTTTTTTTTTTTACTTTTATTTTGTTCAACTATTTTAGATAATAGATTTTGATCACAAAAAGGTCCTTTTTTTATAGAACGAGACATTTTTCTTTATTATACCTCTTTTTTATTTATTTTTTACGTTTTTTAATAATAAGATTACTATAAGGTTTATTTTTTTTACGTGTCTTAATTCCACGAGCTTTTTTACCCCAAGGTGTCATAGGAGATTTACGTCCGATAGGAGCACGACCTTCTCCACCACCATGTGGGTGATCATTAGGATTCATAGCAGAACCTCTAACAGTAGGACGAATAGATAAATAACGTGTTCTACCAGCTTTACCATTTCTTATTAACTTATAAGATTCATTACCTACAACACCTATAGTTGCTCTACAAACACTTAAAACTTTTCTAATTTCTCCCGAAGGTAAACTTATATCTACATATTTTTCTTCTTTTTTAATAATCTGAACTGATGTACCTGCACTGCGAGCTAATTTACCACCACCACCTGGTTTTAATTCAATATTATGTATAAAAGTACCTACAGGAATATTTTTTAAAGGTAAAGTATTACCGACTTTAATATCAACTTCTGGACCAGAACATATTTGATTACCTACTTTTAAATATTTCGGAGATAAAATATATCTTTTTCCTCCATCTTTATAATGAATTAAAGAAATATAGCAATTGCGATTTGGATCATATTCTATAGATGATACTTTACCTATAATATAATCTTTATTACGTTTGAAATCAATAAGACGATATTTTCTTTTGGCTCCTCCGCCCCTATGTCTTACAGTAATCTTGCCTTGGTTATTTCTTCCTGCATTATTTTTTTTAAAAATTAAAAGTTTTTTTTCTGGTTCGGAAGTAGTAATTTCGTTAAAACTTTGTAAACGCATATTACGATGTCCGTTTGATGTTGGTTTGTATTTTTTTATAGACATTCTGATAATAACACCTTTCTCTATTCAAAAAAATAAAGATTTTTGATAAATTTAAAAAATCTTTAATTAAATTTTTAATTACTCATCATTCATGAAAAACATCAATTTTTTGACCAGGAAATAATTTAATCATTGCTTTTTTATAAGAAGAAGCAAAACCACTATATTTTCCTCTTCTTTTAAATTTAGGTAAAACATTTAAAGTACGAACTTTTTGTACTTTAACTAAAAAAATGCTTTCTATAGCTTTCTTAATTTCTTTTGTATTTGTTTTTTTACTAACATTAAAAGTGTATTCATTTTGTGATTCAACTTTTTTATTTGTAGCTTCTGTTAAAATAGAAGATTTTATTAAATTATAATAATTAGACATTATTTAAAAACCTCTTCCAAATATAAAATAGCTTCTTTAGTCATTAAAAGATTTTTTGCATTTATTATTTGATAAACACTTACGTGAGAAATACTTTCTAAAGTAACATTAGGCAAATTATTGGTAGCACGAATTAAATTTTCATCTAGATTCTTAACTACAAATAAAATTTTTTCTTTTATTTTTATTTTATCTAAAAAATTTTTAAATTCCTTAGTCTTAAAATTTTTCATTTTAAATGAATCAATAATAATTAAATTTTTTCTTTGTGTTTGGAGGGATAAAGCAGAATAAAAAGCTATTTTTTTTACTTTATCATTAATTTTAAAATCATAATTTCTAGGTTTAGGTCCAAAAGCAACCCCACCACCTCTCCATAATGGTGAACGGATAGATCCATGTCTTGCATTACCTGTGCCTTTTTGTTTCCATGGTTTTCTTCCACCACCAGAAACATCTGATCTATTTTTAGAAGAATGTGTTCCTTGACGCATAGCAGCTCTTTGTTTATTTATAACATCATATAAAACTTGTTGGTTGGGTTTGATACCAAATACTTTTTCTAATAAAGTTATTTCAGATAAAAATTCACCTTCTTGGCTTAAAACATTATATTTCAGCATTTTTCACTCCCTTATTTTTTTGTTTTATAGCAGATTTAATAACAACAAAACTTTTTTTAGGTCCTGGGATACTACCTTTTATCAAAAACAATTTTTTTTGATTATCAATAGAAATAATTTTCAAATTTTGAATAGTAACTTTTGAATTACCCATTTGACCTGGAAGTTTTTTACCTTTTATATTACCTTTAATAGGACCCATTGATCCTGGTCTTCTATGATATCTAGAACCATGTGTTTCCGGACCCCTTCTTTGGTTATGTCTTTTAATACAGCCAGAAAAACCTTTTCCTTTACTTACTCCAGTTACATCAACAATGTCACCAGATTTGAAAAAATCTTTAATCTCCACAGTTTGTCCTTCGTTTAAACTTAATAATTTACTATCATTAAATTCTGAAGAAAAGATAATTTCTCTAATGAAGTACTTTGGATTAGATTTGCTTTTATTAAAATGACCTAAAAGAGGTTTAGTTATAGATTTATTTTTTTTAAAACCATAACCTAATTGAGTAGCTAAATAGCCTTCTTTTTCATTTTTCTTTTGTTGTAAAACAACATTTTCAGCAATATCTATAATAGTAACAGGGATAGAATGACCTTTTTGATTAAAAATTTGAGTCATACCAATTTTTTTTCCTAAAATTCCTTTTTTTTCCACATTAATATCTCCATTTTCATTAAAATTATTCGAATAAAATACTTTTCTATTTAAATATCAATTTATAACATATATATAAGGTTAATAAAAAAATTTAAATTATAAATTTAATTAATAAATAAGTTATTTTTTCAAAAAAATATTTACTGCAGAAGACAAATTAATATGTTTTAAAGCTTCAATTGTTTGCGGATTAGGATTAATAATTTGTATTAAACGTTTATGAGTGAAACGTCCAAATTGTTCTCTGCTATCTTTATTGACAAAAGGAGATCTTAAAACTGTAAATACTTCTCTTCTGGTTGGTAAAGGTATTGGCCCTTTAATTTTAGCTCCTGTTTGTGAAACAATATAAATAATTTTTTTGGCAGCTTGGTCAATTAAATGATAATCATATGTTTTTAAGAGAATTTTAAAAATCTCTTGTTCTTTAGCCATTAATAAATACCTTTCTTATTAAAATTAAATTTAATTATAAATAAAAACAAAAAATTTAATTATAAATAAAAACAAAAATATAAAAATAATTTTTAAAAAAATTTAACTTCTATTCTATAAGAAAATTTGATAAAAAAAAACAAATTGATATGATTTTATTTTTATTTTCTTTATTAAATTTTTATAATTCACTTTTAAAAATTAAATTAACTAAAAAAATTAAACAAATGAAAAACAAATTTGAGTATATATTACTTAATTTATAAATTTAATATCTGATATTTTTTTATATTTTTTTAGTTTTTTTCATAAAATAGTTTTGAAATTTTGACCAAAAAAATAAAAAAAATAAAAATTATATAAATTATAAAACTAGAATTAGCTATATAAATAACTAAATAAATATAGTCTATATTCAGAAAACAAGCAATTTTATTATATATGAAAAATTATACTATTGCAAATAAAATTTAATTTTATTAAAAAATCATTGTTAAAAAAAAATGTAACTTAAAAATAAATTTTTAAAAAATATTTAAAATTAAATTATTAGTGTAGTTTGTATGTAAAATATACTAATAATTATATATAATTTTTTTAAATTTAAAAAAATAAATAAAAATAAATATAATATTTATCAAAAAAATTTATAAAAAATTTGAAAAAAATAATAAAATTTTTTTTTAAAAAAACTCTATAATTTTTCAGAAACTCTTAATTTAGCTGAAGAACATCGAGGATTTTTATTTAATTCCTCGTGATTAGGATAAATAGGTTTTTTTGTAATTATAGATAATGGTGGTTTTGGTATATCTTTTTCTTTTATAGGTATTTTATAACAAAAATTAAAATTACTATTGTTTTTAAAAAAATGTTTTACTAGACGATCTTCTAAAGAATTGAAGGAAATAACTACAATTCTGCCTTTTTTTCTTAACAATTGAAGACTCTGTTCTAAGCCTTCTTTTAAACAATCTATTTCTTGATTTACTTCTATCCTTAAAGCTTGAAAAATTCTTTTTGCGCTATGTCCTCTATAATTTATTTTTTTATACTTATGATTATAAAATTTATCTGTAATTGATACTAAATCAGAAGTATAATAAAGAGGTCTTTTATTAATTATTTCTCTAGCTATCAAATATGATTTAGGTTCTTCTCCATAAGAAACAAAAACATTACATAATTTTTCAAAACTATAAGTATTAATTATTTCAGCAGCAGTTTTAGATTGTTTTTGGTTCATTCTCATATCTAAAAAACTTTTTTTTAAATAACTAAAACCCCTTTTTTCATCATCTATTTGCGAAGAACATAAGCCTAAATCAAAAATAATTCCATCTATAAAAGAAATATTTTTTTTATATAGTTCTTTTTTTAAAAAAGCAAAATTAGAATTTATCAAATTAATTTTTTTATTATTATTTTTAAATTTTTCTAAACAATATTTTATAGATAAAATATCTTGATCAAAAGAGTATAAAAAACCATCTGATAAATTTTGGATAATAGCGTTACTATGGCCTCCAAAGCCTAAAGTAGCATCTACATAAATTCCATTAGGATTAATATTAAGATGTTGTATTACTTCTTTGGTCATAACAGGAATATGTTTCAAAAACATTAATCATTTAAACCTTTTTTACAAAAAATATTTATAAAACTATTTAAAAATAACTTCAAAATTATCGTTAATTATTTCTATTAACGCTTGACTTAAAACTTTTTTAACCTCTATTTTGCTATCAAGATCTATTTTAACAATATTAAGTTTATGATCTTCAATAATATGAGCTATCTTACTAGATAAATAAGCCAATTTGTATTTTGAATCTATTTTATTCAATAATTCATCAATAGAAGGAAAATTAAGACCTTCATTATTATTTTTTTTTAACATTTTTATTTATTTTTCTCCTTTAAAATATTTTCTATATAATAAGAAATAATATTTTTAGTTTTATAACTTTCAGCTACAATTATCGATATAATTTTATCTACAGCACTTTTTATTTCATCATTAATTATTATATAATCATATTTATATGCTGAATCAAGCTCTTCATCAGCTTTTTGCAATCTTTTTTTTAAAATTTCATTATTTTCTGTATTCCTTTTTGTTAAACGTTTATATAAATGTTTTTTAGAAGGAGGTGTTATAAAAATAAAAATACTTTTTTCACATAATTCACTATTTTTAATTTCTAAAGCACCTTGAATATCTAATTCTAAAATTATCTTTTTTCCTTTTTTTAAATCTTCTAGTATTTTTTGCCGAGGTGTACCATAATAATTATTAATAAATTTGTTGTATTCTAAAAAATAATTTTCTTTAATTTTTTTTTGAAACTCTTCTTTTGTAACAAAAAAATAATCTTTTCCATCTTCTTCTTTTTCTCTTGGTAATCTGTCAGTCATTGAAACAGAATAACAAAAATCATGAATAGTCCTTTTAAATAAAAATTTTATAATCGTTCCTTTTCCGGCACCTGATGGTCCTGAAATTACTATCATCATTCCTTTTTTATGTAATCCCATATATAATCAATATTCTTTCTTAATTTTAATAAATATTTTTTTTACAATTTGAATTATCTTTAATTTTAGTAACTAAATTAAGTAATTTATTTTTTACATAAATAACTTTAATAATTTCTTTGTTTTTAATCAATAAATCTATTTTATGATTATTTAAAGCTTTTTGTAAAATAAAATTCTTATTTTCGTTTTTATTAATAATTAAATCCGTCTTAAATTTGCCATCGATTTGAATAATTATTTTGCAATTATGAGAATCTGAATTTTCAAATATTGATTCAGATGATTTATCTAAATAAAAAGATGGCCATATTGAATTAACTAATTCATCTTCATTAGAAAAAAAAACATAATTTAATTCTTCTGTTATATGAGGTGCTATGGGATTTAATAATTTTAAAAACAATTTCATTTGTTTTTTACTTATATTTTTTAATTTATAAACTTGATTGATAAAAATCATAAGTTGACTTATCACTTTGTTAAATTTTAGTTCTTCATAATATTTAGTTACTTTTTGAATGGTTTGATATAAAGAAGAATTCAAAGGTAAAAAATCATCTTCTAAAATATAAGATAAATTAAAAATTTTATATATTCTATTTAAAAATCTCTGAATACCCTTCAATCCGTTTTCTATCCAAATTTTATCTTCTTCTAAAGGTCCTAAAAACATAATATAAACTCTTAAAACATCTGCTCCATACTGATTTAAAATTAAACTAGCATTTATACTATTTTTTTTAGATTTACTCATTTTAAGACGATCTTTTCCTAAGATCATTCCTTGATTAACAAGCTTTAAAAAAGGTTCTTTTGTAGATACTAAACCTAGATCGTACAAAAATTTATGCCAAAAACGAGCATATAATAAATGACCAACTGCATGTTCTTTGCCTCCTATATAAATATCAACAGGTAAAAAATAATCTAATCTTTTTTTAGCTTCTAAACTATTTAAAGGAATTATTCCTAAATGGTTTTTAAGAATATAACCAATATAATACCAAGAACTACCTGCTACTTGAGGCATAGTATTAGAATCTCTTTTATATTTATGTCCGTTTTTTTCAAAATATAACCACGAAAAAGATCTAGATAAAGGCGATGTTCCATCTCCTGAAATTACAATTTTATCTAAAATAGGTAACCTTAAAGGAAGATCTTCATCTTTTTCTAAATAAATATTGTCCTTTTCATCATAAAAAACTGGAAAAGGTTCTCCCCAATATCTTTGACGTGAAAAAATCCAATCATGCATTTTATAAGTAAAATGAACATAACCTTTTTTTTGTTTTATAGATAATGATACTATTTTATTTTCAGCTTCTTCAAAATTTAAACCATTTAAAAAATCACTATTTATAAAATAAAAATTATTCAAATTATTTTTTATTTCCATAAAATTTATTGTATTATTAGTGTTTTTATTAAGATCATAATTATTATTATTTGTAATAACATTTATAAATTTTAAATTAAATTTTTTAGCAAATTCATAATCTCTTTGATCACAAGAAGGAACACACATAACAACTCCTGTGCCATAATGCATTAAAACATAATCTGATATCCAAACTGGAATTTTTTTTTTATTAAAAGGATGAAAAACATAACTTCCTGTAAAAACTCCAGTTTTTTTTTTATTAATTTGTTTTTCTAAATTGCTTTTTCTTCTTATTTGATCAAGATAATTATTAACTTTTAAAATATTTTCTTGGGAAGTCAAAATAGAAATAGAATGATGTTCAGGTGATAAAACTAAAGCACTAACTCCAAAAATAGTACTTGGTTTTGTAGTAAAAACTTCTATATAGTTATTATCTTTTACATCATTTTCTAACGAAAACAAAAATTTAAAAACAAAACCTTTATTTTTTCCTATCCATTTTTTTTGAATTTCTTTTATATCTTTTTTCCAGTCTAATGAATCTAATCCTTCTAAAAGTTTTTCAGCATATTTAGTAATCTTTAAAACCCATTGTTTCATTTTTTTTTTAACTACAGGAAAATTACCTCTTTCAGAAAAAATACCTTCATCAGTTTGTAAAATTTCATCATTAGCTAAAACAGTTCCAAGTTTTTCACAAAAATTAACTTCTATATCCTCTATAAAAGCTAAACCTTTTTCATATAATTTTTTAAAAATCCATTGAGTCCATTGATAAAAATAATCATCAGATGTAGCTAATTCTTTACTCCAATCTATCCCCTTCCCTAAAGATTCTATTTGAATTTTAAACTTAGAAATATTCTTATAAGTAAATTTTTGAGGATTATTACCGGTTGATAAAGCATATTGTTCAGCGGGTAAACCGAAAGAATCCCATCCAAAAGGATGTAATACATTATACCCTTGCATCCTTTTAAATCTGTTAACAATATCACTAGCTGTATAACCTTCGATATGTCCAACATGTAATCCTTCAGAAGATGGATAAGGAAACATATCTAAACAATAAAATTTCTTTTTACTTAAATCATTAGTAGTGTGAAAAGTTTTTTTTTTTTTCCAATGTTTTTGCCATTTAGATTCTATTTTTTTAAAATCGTAAAGTAACATAAAATAACCTACTTTTCCAATAAAAATTAAATCTTTTTTAATTTTTTTTATAAAAATAATTTTTTATGAAATAAAAAAAATTTTCTTTTTAAATCAAAAAAAATAAAAAAAGATATTAAAATAACAATAATAAAATTTTAAAATGAAAAATGTTTGATTTGAATAAAATTAAAAATAAAAAATATAAAAAATTAAAAAAAAGAAAAAAATAGTTATAATACTTATTATAATTTATATTTTTATTATAATCGATTATTATATTAATTTTCAAAATAATTTTGATATAATATTCCGGTAAAAAGGATTTAATATTTAAATTAAAATTAATAAAAAAAAATAAAAATGATTATTAAATAAATTTATTAATTTAAAAAAAGTTGTATCATACATTTTTATTGTTATAATTATAATAATAATATTTAGAAAAAAAATTAAAGGAGTTTTTTTGAAAATATGAATAATAAAAAAAATTCTTTTTTTAGAGGAATTTTTAAAAAGAATAATTATATTATAGAAAATATAAAAAATAAGTCCAAATCAAAAAATGTCTACGAAAATGATATTAAAAAAGAAAAAATATGTTCTTTAAAATCAATAGCTTTAAAAACTTTTATACTTTTTTGTTATACAATTTCTAGTGTTTTTATTTCATTTATTATACTAAATTATTTATTAAATAAAAATTACATGGTTTATCCCAAAACTTTATTTATTGGTTTGGTATTCTTTTCATTAATTCAAATACCTTTACTTATTTTAAGCGAGAGAACTAATCTAAAAAATCAAAAAATAATTTCTAAAAGTATAGCTTGTTTACAAGGTGGTTCTTTAGGTTTTTTTCTACATTTCTTAAAAATAATTTATATTAATTTGTCTCATGGAGTTATATTAGCTTTTTTATCAACTGTTACATTATTTTTAATAGTTCACTTTTTGTATTATAACAACATAATTACAGTAAATAATAAATTTAGAGTATTTGTAATAGTTTCTTTTTTTATTATTTTTAAGATAATGATTATTATAAGTTTAATACAAAGATACAGTGGATTATTTAATAATTCAATGGTTTTTACGAGTAGACCTTTATTTTTATTTATATCTTTATTTTGTTTAATTCTCGGTTGTATGTCTTTAGCAACAGATTTTGATGATGCTAATTTTATAGTTAGCCAAAAATTACATAAAGATAATGAATGGTTAGTAGCTTTAGGATTTCATTTAAATCTTATTTATATCTTTATTCAATGCATAAGAATTTTAATAGAATTAGGTTTTCTTGAATCAAGAAATGAATAACAAAATTTTATTTTATATTATTTTAAAAAAAAAGATCTTTATTCAAAAAGATCTTTTTTTATTTTTATAAAAATATAATAAAAACTATTTATTAATTTTTAAAACATGTCCTGCACCAATTGTTTTATTACCTTCACGTACAGAAAACTTAGTACCAGTTTCAATAGCGACTGGTTTTATTAATTCTATTCTTACATGTACTAAATCACCAGGATATCCAAAAGGCTTTTGAGCACTTTCTTCTATAAATGCTTGAATTTCTCCTGTAACATCAGTAGTTCTAAAATAAAACTGTGGTTTATACTTAATATTGACTGCAGTTTTTCTTCCGCCTTCTTTTTCAGTAAGAAGATAAATTTCAGCTTCAAAAGTAGAATATGCTTTTATAGAACCAGGTTTGCATAAAATCTGACCACGTTCAATACTATCTTTTTCGATACCACGTAATAAAACTCCTATATTATCTCCAGCTTTAGCAGTATTTAAAAAAGTATTAAATGTTTTCATACTAACTATAGTTGATTTTTGCACTCCATCTTGTAAACCAATAATTTCAACTTCATCATTTACATTAATTTGTCCTCTTTCGACACGTCCTGTAGCTGTTGTACCTCTACCTGTAATAGTTAAAACATTTTCTATAGGCATCAAAAAAGGTTTATCTAATTCTCTTATTGGATCCTTAATATATGTATCTAACACGTTTATTAATTCTTCTATTTTTTTAAAATAAATTTTTTCTTCTTTATAACCGGGTTCTAATTCTTCAATAGCCTTTAAAGCTGAACCACGAATAATAGGGACATTTTCATAATCAAATTTATATTTTTTTAATAAATCCCTAACTTCTATTTCTATTAATTCTAAAATTTCATCAGTAACATCGGATATATCACATTTATTTATAAAAACTACTAAATTAGGAACACCTACTTGTTTTGCTAATAACAAATGTTCTGAAGTCTGAGGTTGAGGTCCATCTTTTCCTGAAACTACTAAAATAGCAGCATCCATTTGAGAAGCACCTGTAATCATATTTTTAATATAATCAGCATGACCAGGACAATCAATATGTGCATAGTGTCTTTTTTCCGTAGAATATTCTATATGAGAAGTATTAATAGTTATTCCACGTGTTTTTTCTTCTTCATTACTATCTATTTCATCATATTTTTTTTTATTTGCTAAACCTTTAGAACTTAAAACACTTGTAATTGCTGCTGTTAATGTAGTTTTACCATGATCTACATGACCAATCGTACCTACATTAATATGAACTTTATTTTCGTTTTCTATATTAGCCATTTAAGGCCTCCTTTTTATATATATTTTTTATATCAAAATTTTATTATTTTCATTATTTATAAATAAAAAAAGAAAATTATTTTTTTTTAAAATTAATAATACTACGTTCTTGAATTATGCCGTCTTGAATACTTTGAGGAGCTTTTTCATAATTTTTAAATTCCATATTAAAATTACCTCTTCCTTGAGTATTAGAACGTAAAACAGTAGCATAACCAAACATTTCCGATAAAGGAACTAAAGCTTTAATAGAAATAACAATACTGTCTTTATTTTCCTGTTTTTCAATTTTTCCTCTTCTAGACATTAAATCACCCATAACACTTCCAAGATACTCATTAGGAGTTATTACTTCTAATTTCATAATAGGTTCTAAAACAGCAACAACACCTTTATCTTTAGTGAAACTTAAAGCATTTTGGGTAGCTCTTTGAAAAGCATAATCATTAGAATCGACTAAATGAATTGATCCATCAAATAAAGTAGCTTTAAAATCAATTAAAGGATAACCAGCTACAACTCCTTGAGTAGAAATATCTTCTAAGCATTTTCTTACTGTTTCAATAAAATTCTGAGGAATAACACCGCCAACTATTTTATTAATAAATTCAAAACCTTTTCCTGAATTAGGTTCGAAAATAATTTTAACATGACCATAGTTACCACTACCACCAGTTTGGCTTATATATTTACCTTCTGTTTCTATTTCTTTTATAAAGGTCTCTCTATAAGATACTTGAGGATTAGCAGTATTAATATCAACTAAAAATTCACTTCTTAAACGTCCTATAATAATATCAAGATGTAATTCACCCATACCAGCAATAATAGTTTGATTTGTATCTTCATTTGTATAAAATTTAAAAGTAGGATCTTCTTCTGTTAATTTTTTTAAAGCTGATGTTATTTTACCCCTATCTTTTTTATTTTTTGGTTCAACAGCTATCTCTATTACTGGATCTGGAAAATTCATAGATTCTAAAATAACAAAATTATTTTCTGAAGTTAAAGTATCACCTGTTATAGTTTCTTTTAAACCAATAACAGCTATAATATCACCAGTATGAACTTCTTTAATTTCTGTTCTTGTATTAGCATGCATTTGTAATAATCGAGAAACTCTTTCTTTAATAATTTGCTTTTTAGAAGTATTATAAATATAAGAACCTATTCGAAGAAATCCAGCATAAACTCTCAAAAAAGTTAAACGACCCACAAAGGGATCTGTCATAATTTTAAAAGCAAGGGCAGTAAAAGGTTCTTCATCAGAAGGTTTAATAATAACTTCATTTTTATCTTTATCCAAACCAACTACAGCAGGTACTTCTATTGGAGAAGGAAGAAAGTCAATTATAGCATCTAATATTTTCAAAACTCCTTTATTTTTAAAGGCAGAACCACATAAAACAGGAAAAAAATTGATACTTAAAGTTGCTTTTCTAAGAGATTTTTTCAAAATACAACTTTCTATTTCCTTATTGTTTAAAACAAGATTCATTAAATCATCATCAAAATCTGATAATATTTCTATTAATTCTTGTCTTTTTAAAATAACAATTTCTTTTAAATCATCTGGAATTTGTATCAATTGACCTTTTTCATCTGAAGAACCATCATATTCAAAAGCATTCATCTCAATTAAATCAATAATTCCTTTAAAATTATTTTCTTTACCTATAGGCCATTGAATAGCAGCAACTTTAATTCCTAATCTTTTTTTTAAAGTATCGATTGCATATTCAAAATTAGCTCCTATTTTATCCATTTTATTAACAAATATAATTCTTGGAACATTATATTCAGTAGCTTGACGCCAAACAGTTTCTGTTTGTGGTTCTACTCCGGCTTGAGCATCAATAATAGCAATTGCCCCATCTAAAACTCTTAAAGAACGGGAAACTTCTACTGTAAAATCAACATGTCCAGGAGTATCAATAATTTGAATTTTATGATTTTTCCAAAATATAGTTGTGGCTGCAGAAGTTATAGTTATTCCTCTTTTTTTTTCCTGCTCCATCCAATCCATTTGTGAAGCGCCATCATGAGTTTCACCTATTTTATATATCTTTCCAGCATGAAACAAAATTCTTTCAGTTGTAGTAGTTTTACCAGCGTCAATATGAGCCATAATGCCTATATTACGCATTTTATCAAGATTAAATTCACGTCCCATATTGTTTCTCCTTTTTTATTTATTATCAATTACCAACGATGATGAGCAAAAGCTTTATTAGCTTCTGCCATTTTATATGTATCTTCTTTTTTCTTAACAGTTAAACCTATCCCATTTGAAGCATCAATAATTTCCTTTGACAATTTTTCTATCATACTTTTTCCATTACGTTTTTTAGCATATTGTATTAACCATTTTAAACCTAAAGATTGACGTCTTTCAGGGTGTACTTCTGAAGGAACTTGATAATTTTGACTTCCTATAGTACGTGTTCTTACTTCTAAAATAGGCATAACATTATTTAAAGCCTGATTAAAAACATCTATAGGTTCTTTTTTTGTAACTTCTTTTATCATATCAAAAGATTTATACAAAATATTTTGAGCAACTCTTTTTTTTCCATCTTCCATAATAGTATTAATTATTTTAGTAACCAATTTAGAATTATAAATCGGATCTGGAGATATATCTCTTTTATAAACATTTTTCTTACGAGACATAAATTTATATTCACTTTCTTCTTTCTTAAAATATTTTATATTCCTTAATATTTTATATTTTAATTTATTTTTTTAAATAAATTTTATTTTTTATTTATTTTCTTAGAACCAGAAATATTATTATTAACAGTTTTTTTAGCACCATATTTAGAACGGGCTTGTTTTCTATTTTGTACTCCCGTTGCATCTGAAGTTCCTCTAATAACATGATATCTAACACCAGGTAAATCTTTAACTCTACCTCCACGAACCAAAACTGTGCTATGTTCTTGCAAAGAATGTCCTATTCCCGGAATATAAGCAGTAACTTCTATTCCATTACTTAAACGAACTCTAGCAAATTTTCTTAAAGCAGAATTTGGTTTTTTAGGCGTCATAGTAGATACTTTAATACAAACTCCTGACTTTTGAGGAGAATTATAATATATATTCTTCTTTTTTAAATTATTAAAACTATATCTTAAAGCAGGAGATTTTAATTTATAAACTTTAGATAACCTTTTTTTTCTAATTAATTGTGAAATAGTAGGCATTTTTTTAACCTTTCTTTTTTTATATTAAAGAAAATACGATAACTTATTATAACTTTTTTTAATAAAAAAATCAACATTATCAAAAATTTTACTTTTACAAGTTAAATTGTAAAATCAAATATTTTCTGATATTTTATTTTTAGGATATTTAAAAGATAGAGTTTCTAAAATACCTGTTCCTGCTGGGATAAGACCACCTACAATAACATTTTCCTTCAAACCATATAAATAATCTATTTGTCCTTTGATCGCTGCATCAATTAATATCTTAGTTGTTTCTTGAAAAGAAGCAGCTGATAATAAAGAATCACTTTTTAAAGAAGCTCTTGTTATGCCTAATAAAATAGGTCTCGCTACAGCTAATGATTTATTATTTTTAATCATTTTCATATTTTCTTTTCGAAAATCTTTTATTGAAACTTCTAAACCTGGCAATAAATCAGTATCACCTTCATAAATAATTAAAACTTGTTTAAACATTTGACGAATAATAATTTCAATATGTTTATCACTAATAAATACACTTTGAGACTGATAAACTTTTTGTACTTCTTCTAAAATATATTTTTGAGTTTCTTCAACATTAGTAATTCTTAATAATTCTCTTAAATCTATAGAACCATTAGTTAATTTTTGTCCAGCTTTTACATGTATATTTTTATGAACTAAAATTTCAGAATTTATTAAAACATTATAAACAAATTCTTTTTTATTATCTTCATCTGAAACAATTTTTATTTCATAAAAATTAGAGTTAATATTTTTTATATCTTTTACAAAACCATTACACTCACTAATAACGGATTTTCCTTTTGGTTTTCTAGCTTCAAAAAGTTCCTGAATTCTAGGTAAACCTTGAGTAATATCAGAAACAGCAAGAACACCTCCAGTATGAAAAGTTCTCATAGTTAATTGTGTTCCAGGTTCTCCAATAGATTGAGCAGCTATAACACCAACCGCTTCTCCAATTTCTACATTTTTATTTGTAGCTAAATTTAAACCATAACATCTTGAACAAATACCATGATCAAAGTTACAATTAAGAACGCTTCTAATTTTAACTTTTTTGATATTAGATTCGATAATTTTGCTAATAATTTCTTTTGTAATTAATTCATTTTTATTCAAAATTAATTCTTTGGTAACAGGATTAATAATATTTTCTGCAGAAAAACGTCCAAATATACGTTGTTCTAATGAAATAATTTCTTTTTCATCTCTAACAATAGCTTCAATAAAAATACCTTTGTCACTACCACATTCTTCTTTCATAATGATATTATCCTGAGCTACATCAACCAATCTACGAGTTAAATAACCAGATTCTGCTGTTTTTAAAGCAGTATCAGTAGATACTTTACGAGCACCATGAGTTGAAATAAAAAATTCAGATACAGTTAATCCTTCCTTAAAAGAACTTTTGACAGGAATCTCTAAAATTTCACCCTTAGGGCTATTCATTAATCCTCTCATTCCAGATAATTGAGAAAAATTAGAGGCATTACCACGAGCTCCACTATCACTTATCATAAATAAATGATTATTTTTATCAAATTCTTGCATTAAACCATCTTGAATTTTATCACGAACAATTTTCCACTCTTTAATTACTAAACTTTTCTTTTCTGAAATAGTTAAAAAACCATTATCATACCATTTTTCTATTTCTGAAATTTTATTTTCAACTTCTATTAATAATTCTTTCTTCTTTGAATAAACATTAATATCAAAATGCGAAATAGTAATTCCGGCTATTGTAGAATATTTAAAACCTAAATCTTTTATATTATCTAACATTTTTGAAGTTTCTGTAATATTGCTTTTTTTAAAAACATAATCTATAATCATAGATACAAATTTTTTTTTGAAAGGTTCTGTAATAGGAACTTTTGGTAAAAAATCTTTTGGGTTACCATTTTTAGGAATAAAATAAATATCAGGAGTTTTTGTTTCTAAATTAAATATGGTTGGTTCTTGAATATAATTAAAATTAGAAGGTAAAATTCTGTTAAAAATTAATTTTCCTAAAGTAGTGATAAGATATTTTTTATTTTGTTCATCAGTAAAATTAGAATCTACATTTGAAGCTTTAACTAATATTCGAGTATGAAGTTCAATTTCTTTATTATAAAACGCTAATTCGGCTTCTTTCAAATCAAAAAAAAATTTTCCTTCATTTCTATGTTTATATTCTAAATCAGTTATTTCTTCTTTTTTACAATTAAAACATTCTGGAATAAAATACTTACTTTTTTCAATAGTTAAATAATAATTACCTAAAACCATATCTTGAGAAGGAGATAAAACAGGACTACCATTTTTAGGATCTAAAATATTGTTAGAAACCAACATTAATAAACGTGCTTCAGCTTGTGCTTCGATAGATAAAGGTAAATAAACAGCCATTTGATCACCATCAAAATCAGCATTAAAAGCAGGAGTTACCAAAGGATGTAATCTGATTGCTTTTCCATCTATTAATTTAGGTTCAAAAGCTTGTATACCTAAACGATGCAAAGTTGGAGCTCTGTTTAATAAAACTGGGTGTTCTTTAACAACTTCTTCTAAAATACTCAATACATATTCATTCATTTTTTCATATAAAATAGTAGCATTTTTTCTATCAATCCCTTTAACTTCTTGCAATTTATTCAAAATAAAAGGTTTAAATAAAATAAAAGCCATTTGTCTTGGTATACCACACTGATGTATTTTCAAATCTGGACCAACTATAATAACAGATCTTCCTGAATAATCAACCCTTTTTCCTAAAAGATTTTGACGAAAACGACCTTGTTTTCCTCTCAACATTTCTGATAAAGATTTTAAATTTTTATTTCTTTCAATATTAGAATTATTTTTTTTACTTGTTTTTGCATTATCAAACAAAGCATCAACAGCTTCTTGAAGCATTCTTTTTTCATTTTTAATAATTAATCTCGGGGCTTTTTGTTTAATTTGTTTTTTTAAACGATTATTACGATTAAGTATTCTTCGATATAAATCATTAATATCAGTAGTTGCGAAACGTCCTCCATCTAGAGGAACTATAGGCCTTAGATCTGCTGGTAAAACTGGAATTACATCCATAACCATCCATTCAGGTTTATTATCTGATTTATTAAAAGATTCTATTATTTCCAGTCTTTTAATAATATTATCTCTTTTCTGTTTAGAAACTTTTTTAAGAAAAATTCTTAATTCACTAATTATTTCATTAAGGTTTAATTCTTCTAACATAGTTTTAATAGCTTCAGCACCAGTTAAAGCAATGAAATTATTTCCATAATGTTCTAAATATTGACCATATTGAATTTCACTTATTATTTGTTTTTTTTCTAAATTTGTTTTACCAGGATCAAAAACAATATAAGAAGCATAATAAACTATTTCCGATAATTCTTTAGCTTTTATACCTAATAAAATAGCTAACCTACTAGGAGAACTATTTAAATACCAAGTATGTACTATAGGAGATGCTAATTCAATATGCCCCATTCTTTCTCTTCTTACTTTTTGTTCAGTAATTTCAACTCCACATTTCAAACAAATTTGACCTTTTCTTAATGTGGTTTTTTTTGAACAAAAACATTGTAAATCTTTTACAGGTCCAAAAATTTTAGGACAAAAAAGACCTCCTATCTCAGGTTTTGCAGTACGATAATTAATAGTTTCATAATTAACAATCTCACCATAAGACCACTGTCTTATTTCATGAGAAGAAGCTAAACGAATTTTAAAATAATCGTACTCACGACTTCCATATTCTTTATTGCTATTTATAATACTATTTTTTTTGCTTTTAATATCTATAATATCATGAAAATTTAAATTTTTATATTGATAAAAACTGAAAATATTTTTAATTTGATCTGCGAAAAAACTATTTTTAACAATCAATTTTTTCAAAAAATTTTCATCTGTTTCTAAAAAAGAACGCAAATTATATATTTTATTATTTTTGAAAATATTAATTAAATCTTGTGATAAATTAAGATTTTCTAGAGAAGATGGTAAAAAAATATTTTTTAAAATAGGAATAATATCTTTTAAAATTTCTTCATTCAATAAATATTTTAAATCGGATAAACTATAAGAATCAAAATCTCTTAAAATATTGATACCAATAGATCTTAACTCTTTTAATATTTTAGGAGAAAAAAATAAATCTTCAACTTTCATATTTAAATCCATAATTAAACGATTTTACTCCTTATTACTAACTAAAGAATAATTAACTTTATTTTCTTTAGTATCTGATTTAATTAATTCAACGTGTAACCCTAAAGACTGCAATTCTTTAGCAAAAACCCTAAAACTTTCAGGAATAGAAGGTTTTGGTAAAGGCAATCCGTTAACAATAGCATTATAAGTTCTATTTCTTCCTATTATATCATCGCTTTTAACTGTTAAAAGTTCTTGCAAAGTATGTGCGGCTCCGTATCCATATAAACTCCAAACTTCCATTTCACCAGTTCTTTGTCCTCCAGGTCCGCTATGACCTTGACCACGTGTAGCTTGATTAGTTATTAAAGTATAAGGACCTACATTTCTAGCATGTAATTTATCATCAACCATATGCGATAATTTAATCATATATATTACTCCTACTGAAATAGGATTATCATAAGGTTCACCAGTTCTACCATCATATAAAACACTTTTTCCATCTAGAGGCAAATTAGCTTCTTTCATAATATTTTCTAAATCCTCATTATTTACACCATCAAAAACAGGAGTAGAAACTTTAATGCCTATTTTTTTAGCTGCAATACCTAAATGCATTTCTAAAATTTGACCAATATTCATTCTACTAGGAACTCCAAGAGGATTTAACATAATATCTATTGTAGTACCATCAGCCATATATGGTAAATCTTCTTGTGGCAAAATACGTGAAATAACTCCTTTGTTACCATGTCTTCCTGCTATTTTATCACCTTCTTTTATTTTTCTCTTTTTAGCGATATAAACTCTAACACTTTCATTAATTCCAGGAGTAGCTAAAACATCACCGTTTTTAACAGAAAAATATTCAACCTTTTGAACAATACCGCTTTCACCAAAAGGAACTCTTAAAGAACTATCCTTATAATCACGTGCTTTTTCACCAATAATAGTTTGAATTAATTTTTCATATGGTGTAGGTTCAAAAATACCTTGAGGTACAATCTTCCCTACAAGAATATCTCCTTCTTTTACTTCAGAACCAGGAATAATAATACCTCTATGATCTAAATTTTTAACAGCATCTGAACTTACATTAGGTACTTGTCTTGTAATTTCTTCTTTACCTGCTCCTTTTTTTAGCTCTCTTATATTTATTTCATATTTATTAATATGAATTGAAGTATATGCATCATTTTGAACTAACTTTTCAGACATAATAATCGCGTCTTCATAATTATATCCATCCCAAGTCATAAAAGCAACAGTTAAATTTCTTCCTAATGACAATTCACCTTGATAAGTGGCAGGCCCATCAGCAATGATATCACCCTTCTGAACAAATTCGTTTTTTTCTACAATAGGTTTATGTAAAAGAAGAGTATTTTGATTAGATTTAAGAAAATTTGTTAATTCATAGATCTTTTCTTGTCCGCTGCAATTTTCTTTAATAATTATCTTTTGAGCATCAACATAAGATACAAAACCATCATTTTCTGCTATTATTAAACAACCGGAATCTTTAGCTATTCTGTGCTCTACACCTGTACCTACAATAGGTGCTTCAGGAATTAAAAGAGGAATGGCTTGACGTTGCATATTAGTACCCATCAATGCTCTAGAAGCATCATTATGTTCTAAAAAAGGAATTGAAGAAGTAGATATAGATACAATTTGTTTAGGTGAAACATCTATATATTCAAGCTTTTCTTTACTAAATAACCCTGTTTCCCCATTTTTTCTGGCAATAACCTTATTTTCTAAAAAAACATTATTTTTATCTAAAACTGAATCTGCATAAGCAATTACTTTATCTTCCTCTTCTGAAGAAGTTAAATATTCAAATTGATCATCCAAAACTTTAGTTAAACCATTTGATTGAGAAATTTTTAAAAAAGGTGTTTTAATAAAACCATATTTATCTACCTGAGCATAAGTAGCAAAAGAAGAAATTAAACCAATAGATTGTCCTTCGGAAGTTTCAATAGGACAAAGTCTTCCGCAATAAGAATTATGAACATCTCTTACTTCGACACCAGCCCTATCACGAT
>NZ_VWXM01000019.1 GCF_009268105.1 Candidatus Phytoplasma sacchari | reverse complement strand
TATTTTTCTTTTTGTAGTAATTTTTTATAAAAAAAATCCAAATATATTGTCAACAATTAATAATGATTCTTTTC
Organism: Candidatus Phytoplasma sacchari; assembly: GCF_009268105.1. Taxonomy (GTDB): domain Bacteria; phylum Bacillota_I; class Bacilli_A; order Acholeplasmatales; family Acholeplasmataceae; genus Phytoplasma; species Phytoplasma sacchari. The sequence goes on along the minus strand of NZ_VWXM01000019.1, from coordinate 6,412 downwards.
TTTCTCAAAAAGAACAAAAACAAGTTGAAGAACAATATTTAGACCGTTATCTTCAAGCAATGGAAAAACAAATTCAAGAAGAAAAAGATAAAAGAGCTCAAGAACAAAAAACTATTAATGAACAAACAAAAGTAATTCAAGACAAACTAAAAGAGATTAACAAAGAAATCCAAACCTTCAATGAACAAATTAATACTTTAGAAGAAGAAATAAAAGATTCTAATTTAAATGACACTACTAAAAAAGAAAAAGAAGCTCAATTAGCTGCTTTACAAAAACCAAAAGAAGACAAAATTAAAGAAGGTCAGGATTGGAAAGCTAAAATTCCTGAACTGTATTCACAAAAAGAAAATAATGCCAAACAATTAGAATGGTTAACTTATCAACATAATTATCACAATAATTTTCAAAAACAAGGTTATTTAGAACAAAAAAGTAAAACTTTAGAAGAAGTGATTGTTTATAATCAAGCTAATAAAGCCCGAATCAAATTCTTACTAAGTCAAAATAAAAACAATAAAGATACTTTTGATCAATTAAAAGATTATTATTTATTTTTAGATAGTCAATTAATTATTTTTAGTCATAAATTAGAAGAAATTCGAAAAGAATTCGAAAATAACCGTTTAGATCAACCTTGGTTAAATCACAAAAAGAAAATTACTTTGGAAGATGTCTACGGAATGGAACAAGAAAAAGAAGAATTAGCTGATTTAATTGCTTATTTAAAAGTTGATCAACCTTCTTTAGTTAATTTTGAACAAATCAAACCACGAGGATACTTATTATATGGTCCTCCTGGAACTGGAAAAAGTTTTTTAATGAAAGCTTTATGCGAAGAAACTGAGGCTTATTATTTAGAAGTTGATCCTTCTCGATTTGATAAAACTTTCATAGGAGAGGGTAATGAAGAATTAGAAAGAATTTGGGAAGAAGCTGAAAAACACAATAAATGCATTATTTTTATTGATGAAATTAGTGGTCTTGCTAATCGAGAAAATATAAGTCATTATGGAGGAGAACATAGTAAAATAGCTTTTAATATTTTGAATAACTTACTGTTAAAACTTGATGGTTTTAAAAGTAGTGATAACAAAAAAATTATCTTAATGGGAGCAACTAACCATTTAAGCCAAATTGATCCAGCTTTAAGAAGTCGTTTCAGTAAATTTATCAAAATTGACTTAATTAAGAATGAGGAAATTGAAGGTTTTTTCAAGCATCAATTACGCAATTACCAAATTAGTTATCATACTTTTATTCATTTAAAAGAAATCGCTAATAGATGTCAAGGTAAGGGTTATTCAAACCGTGATTTAACCAAATTTCTTGATAATGCCTATCAAAAAACATTTAAATATCAACAACAAAATCCTTTACATAGTGTCATGTTGCCTTCTGATTTAGATGAAGTATTAGACTTTCAACAAGGGATTAAAAAGACTTTATCTCAAATCAAAGAACATCGTTTAGCTTGTGAAAAAGAATATCAAGACTGGCTAAAAGAAATTGAAAGTTATTTACCTAAAAAAAAAGATTTAACAGAAGTAAGTAAAAAATATAGTTTTAATACTTTAACTTGGCCAGGTCCTGATGAAGAACCAAGTGATATCTTATCTTTTGTGAAGCAACCTTTTCAGAAATGGTGTACTGATGCTAATCAATATGCCTTTAATAACGCTACTTTAATGTTAACTCATGAAACAACCATGTTAAGTAAATATATCACTTTTATGAAATGTGAAGAAGCTCCTGGCTGCTATTTCTGGTTTGTTTATGAAGGGCCCCAATATCTCTTAGATGAAGATAAAGATTATTATATTGGAGATGCTGAATTACCTTATGATCCTAATAATCAAGTAGGAATAGATTCAACCAAAAAATATTACTTACACTTTAATCCATGCAAAAACCAAATTATGGTATATGATAAAAAATTTAATACTGAATAATTAAAAATAATTATAATTAGAAAAGGTTGTGAAACAGACAGTGACTGTAATAACAGGTGTTGGGAAACAACCTAAATAATACACTTTCAACAAAAAAATGAATTTATTCAAAAATAATTAATTTCCTAATAATCCATTTTAGTTATAAAATTATATCAACATTATATTAAAATCTTTTTTTGATAAAATTATAATGATATAAAAAAATTTTATTAGTGTTTTTTTAATAAAAATATTTTGTTGTTTAAACTAAAAGGAAATAAATAGTTTAAGTATTTTAATCTTCTTTTGAGATTATAGTATTCGATAAAACTAAGTTACTTTATGTTTAATGATTTGAGGAGGAGTTAATTTTTGTTATTTTGGCAAAATAATTTTTCTCTTTTTAAATTACTAAAAAAACTTTCAATCATCTGGTTTACAAACCTTTCCACGCAGAAATTTTAGTAGGGAGAGATAATGTATTCTGAAATAATAGTTTGTAATCCTTTTTATTTTAAAAGAATTTGAATATGATGATTATTATTAAATTGCCTATCTTGATCATTATGAAAAATACATTTTAACCCTGAAAGTAAAGGATTTAATGTTTGTTTGATAATGTTAGTATCTTGATATTCTGGAAAAGCATAGCTAATAATGTCTAATTTATATAAATCCATTATTATCGCTAAATAAATTGAATAGTATTTTTTTATTGAAAAAATTATAATGATAATTTGTTTTTAAAAATATTTTTAAATGTAATTTGTGTAATATAAATATAAATAAATTTCTAAATTTAAAATATTTATTTATTACAAAAAATGACATCCAACCAGTTTAAAACATCTTTTGTTACTTCATTTTGATCTAAATCATTAAATAAATTATGATATGATTCTGGATATAAAATCAATTTTTTGTCTGAAGTTGAATTGGTAATTTTGTTAAACATTTCTACACTATTATCATAAGAAATTATTAAATCTTTAATACCGTGAAGTAACAAAATAGGTTTAGGATAATGAAAAGATCTTTTTTCCAGTTCTTTTTCAAAATATTGAATACTATCGATCATAGTGGTTTTTACAAATTTAGGTGTTACAAAAGAAATACGATATTGTTTAAATTCTTCATTTAAAGGTATTCTAGAAAATATTTCATAAGAAGATACTGGAATATCATTCATTTTTTTAATTTTTTTTTCATCTAAAAAATCTTTCACTTCATTTATAATTTTTGTCGGTGATGAGCTATTAATAACCCCCACTATTTTATCTTCATCATATTTTAAAACATAACTATTGTTAATCATCCCACCTAAACTATGTCCTAATAAAATAATTTTTAAATCATTATTTTTTTTAATATAACTAATTATTGAATTTAAATCTTCTAAAAAAATATTATAGTCATCAACATAAGCTGTATTTTTTTTGTTATAACTTCTTCCGTGACTTCTTAAATCATAAATAAATGCATTATAACCAGATGAAGTGAGAGTTTCTGCTAATTTTATATATTCTTCTGAACTTTCTCCAATACCATGTGTTATTATTATATTTGCTTTAGCGTTACTTGTTTTTAGAAATTTATTATAAATCTTAGTATCTTGTCTTAATAAAGAATAATGTTTTTTATTGTCATAACTTGTACTTTCTTGATTTAACATAGCTTCTATATTGTTATTTTGCCATAAAAATAAAATCAAAACACAAAAAAATATTAAAAATTTGAAATATTTTAATTGATTAATTTTTTTAATATTCAATTTTATTACTCCTCTTAATTAAAAATTAAAAATAAAAAATATTTAAATAATTAAAATTTTATTAGTAAATAAACAATTTTATTTCATTTTTAATTTTTTTTAAAATTTTAATGAATTAATAATCGTTTATTAAATCACCCTTCATTATAATAATAATTACAAAAATATAAAAAAAATTATTATAATCTGATAATTATAAAATTAAAAACAAACGAAAATGTTTAAGAAAATATGTTCTTTATTTCGATTTAAAAAATAAACTAATAAAAGTTAATATTTTAATAAAATTTAGTGTTCTGAAACAAAAGATAAATTTATTATTATTTTTCATTTTTATTGAACCTTTATAATTTAATAATTTTCATAAAAATAATAAAAGTAAAAATTATTTTTTATTTTTAAGAAATAAGTTTTTTGAAAGTTATAAAAATTATAAAAAAATAAAATGAAAATAAAAACATTAAATAAAATAACATTAATAATTATAAAAAGTCTTAAAAAAATATAAAAGAAGTAAAATTAATAATTAAAAAGAATTTTTTTTAGAAAAAACTTTTAATGACAAAATAATAAAAAAATTTTTTTTCTTTCTCTTGTATATTAACATACTTGTTGAATTTTTTGTAAACAGTGAATTAGTTGATTAAAAGTAGTTTTTTATAATTAAAATATTTTATTTTTATAATATTTTTTAAATTATTTTTTATTTTAAGAACGTTCAAATTTTATTGAAAATTAATTTCTTCTAAGATAAATTCAAAATAAAAAGCATGAGTTTTATCTTCTACAAAAGAAAAAGTTCTTAAAAAAAGATCTAAATAAATTTTTTGTTCAGATCTACTATTGTATTCTTCTTTTATATTTAATGAATTTAGTAAAATCATAAAAAGATTGTCATAATTGTTGTATGCAGGATCTATTTCTGATGTTATATCTCCTCCCATATCAAATTTATATATAAAATTAAAAATTTTTCTTTCTTTTTGATAATTATTGACAATATCAGGAAGAATTAATGTTGAAACGCCATCTATTATTTCTGTTTTTAAACTAGATAAATTTATTTCATGAGTTTCTGAATATTGTTTATTATGAAGAGGATATGGACTAATAGGCGATAAAGTAGGATGTAAATATTGAAGTAATTCTAATTTCAAAGAATAGATAACCTGAATTTTAGAATATTTGTCTTTTAATTCTTCTAAAGAATTAATATTTAAAATTTTATCTAATCTTATATTTTTAATATTTTTTAAATCAGAGAATAATAATTCTTGTTCTTGATTTTCCTGACGAATATTGTTTAAATGATCTGAAGTTATTGTTTTATAATTTGGATGTAATTTTAATTTATATGAATAAGAAGAAGAACTTGCTGTTGTAAAATCATTTCTATTCATACCCATTATTTTATTATTACATAATAGAAAAAAATTTATTATAAATAGTGACAAAATTGTTAAAAATAATATTTTTTTATATTTTTTCTCTTTAATAAAAAACACTTTCTGTATTTTTCTCCTTTTTTTTTTTTTTTTTTTTTTTTTCATTAAGGATTTTATCACATAAAAAAATTTTTTCCATAATTTTAATAAAAACACTATTAAATTAATTTATTTAAATATAGAGTAATTCTTTCACAAAATAATAAATTCATACAAATTAATTTTTTTATTTATTAAAGTAACTTATTTTTTCGATTAAATGATAATAATAAGGTTTTAAAAAATATTTATAAATTCTCACAATACTAAATAGGAATAAAAATAATTCACAAAAATTAACAAAATAATTAATAAATGATTCCGACATCATAACTTTTCAAATCACTTTCTTTCATATTATATTCACTCTTATAATACCTTTTATAAAAAAGTTAGTTATTTTTTTATATTGACTTTTATTTTTTTTTGAGTTAGAATACTTGTAGTTTAAAAAAACGACTTTCTTTTAATTACAAATTTATTATAAAAATGTGTCTTTATAACAGTGTCGCTTTAATGAAGGAGCAGTTGTTCCACAACAGCAGACCAGTCTGACCCAGTCTGAATGGTACTGATATAAAGATACAAAAAAAAGCTAAGCTTTTTTTATTTAACAAATAAAAACAGCTTGGCTTTTTTCTTTTGTCTAAAACCCCAGGTTGTTAAGAAAAAGGATATTAACTAATGAATCTTAAAGAAATAGAAATTAGTATTCATAACGACCCAATTCTATGTTTTTCCAACAAAGAAGTCATTTATTTTCTAAAAAAAAACAGAGAATCAGTCAAAAAAATAATTATTGCCAATTCAGAAAAACAATTTAAAAACCCTTTGAGTCTTTATCGGAAATCAGTAAAAGAAATAATTATTGTTGATTCAGAAAATCAAATTAGACATCAATGGCTTTTTTATCGCAACCAAGTTTTAAGAAGTTATCAAAAATATTCTTTACAACATCAAAAACTAATTAATGAAAAAATTTATTATGCTTCCGGCCAACTGAAAAGATATACCGAATATGATGTGGTCAATGGTGGGTTTATCTATACTGAAAATTATGATCGATACGGTTTCTTAAATAAAAAAATAGGTGTATGCCATGTGGAAAAATGATTTAAAAGAAAATTATTTTAAAAATTTTCCCATACCTTATTATTTAGAGGCTGAACAAGCTGTTTTAGCGATTGTTCTGTTAGATAATCAAAATATTAAAGAAGTAATTT
>NZ_VWXM01000018.1 GCF_009268105.1 Candidatus Phytoplasma sacchari | reverse complement strand
TAGTTTAAATACTTATAATGTCATTTATAAATGGCTACATCAATTTAAAATCACTAATTATCCTGGTCAAAAGAACTATTTATTCTTTAGAAACTAAATTAAAAGTCGTTTTTGCTAAAAAGAAGGCGATCTCTTTTTTTTTGGTCAAGTAAGAAAATTCAAACTTATTTTGGTGTTAAAAACCATACTCAAATTAAAAATTGGATTAAATGTTTTGAATAAAGTCAACTTCATTGTCTCTCTCAAGTTAGAGAAAAAAAAATTATTATCAAAAAATCTTTAATAATCATTGTTTCAAGCTGATTAAAAAATAAATTAAACAACTTTTATAATTAAACAAAAAATAAAATAAAGAACTTTATTTAAAAATAGTAGCATGGTCTAAGTAGCTACAAAAAACTTTGTAAAGTTATTTTTTTTGCTAGGAATTTTTCGCAAAAAAAATAGCTGAAGGAGGGCACCACCACAAATAATCAACACCTCAATCCGGTTATTTTTTTTATTCTTTTGAAATATTTTTTAATTTAATTTCTAACTCTGTTTTTTTTTTTATTATATTTGTCATTTCTGTTTCATAATGAATTTTTTTATTTAGCAAATCATACATATCTCTTTGAAACAAATATTTATTTCTTTTTGAAATTGCTTTTTCTATTTTTATTTCCAAAAAAAGTATTTTTTCTTTTAATCTTTTTAATTCTTTTTCAATCATATTTTGTTCTTTTGTTAAAGATATAATTTCAATTTTTAAAAATTCAATTTCTTTTTCTAAAATATCTTTTTCTTTTAATTTTTCTTCTGTTAATTCTTCAAAAGAATTTTTTTTTTGAACTATTTGATAATAAAATTTTGAATAAGATTTTGAATTTAAATTAGTTTTTGAATAACATTTTCCACCAAAAACTAAATTAGTTTTAAAAAAAAACGTTAAAAAGTAAAAAAAAGATGTCAAAAATAACAAAAAAAATTTGTAATCTTTGCAATAATTGAATATTTTTTTGTAATAATTTAATATTTTCATAAATTTTTTAAAACTTTCTATTAAAAATTTTTATAAATTAAAAACTCAAAAACATAATAATTGTAAATGAAAAAAATAAAAAAAAGATGAAATAATTAAAAATATAAAAAAAACCTATTTGGTTTGAGGCATTAATTATTTATCCTCCAGCTTTTTTTTGCGAATAATTCCTAGCAAAAAAATTGTTTGTAAACTTTTTATTTTAATCTAAAGATTTTTAATGAATTTGGATCAAAATATCTTTTTTTAAAAAAGTACGATTTATTAGAAAAATTTTTGGTTCCAACTGTTTTTTTTAACTTGGACCAAATAAAGTTATTATTATTCATATTTTTTTTACATTTTATAGTACTTTGGTCCCAAGTACTCTAAAAAAGTTGTTTTAAACTAATTATTAAAATGATTGAATCTGAACAAACCGGAATAACCGACTAAAACGATACCAGTAAAAATAAAAAATAGTTAATAAGTCAAATGGTTTATTAATTAACAAATAAAAAGCTTAGATTTTTTTGTATCTTTGTAACAACAGTACTATTCAGTATGGTGAAGACTGGTTTGGCCAGACTGGGATTTTGTAACACTTCTGCACAACTATTCTGTTGAGGAGAACTTTTAGTTTAAAAACTAGATATTAAATTAAATTTTTTCTTTTAAAATATTCTGAACGTGATGATGAACGAAAGGAGAACATTGGTCTGAATGAAACAAACCAGTTTTTTAAAAATAGGTAAATCATTTAAAGTTTGGAGAATTATTTGATGATCTTGTGTTTATCTGAAAAAGTATAAGCCATAATTTTACGATTATATAAATCCATAATGAATGATAAATAATTTTTTTTCAGATATTTTTTTTAAAATTTTAAAAATTTTTCTACTAGTTTCTAAATCTAAATTGCTAGTATGTTCATCAACTAAAAAAAATAAGGATTTTTAAAAAGAACTTGACCTAAAGATAAAGAAATTCTTTGTTTTTCTCCTCCTGATATATATATATATATCACTTCTTGTTCTTTTAAATTCGGAATTTCTAATTCTTCTAATAAATGATCCATTTCTTCAATATTCCAAGATTTTCCTATTAATTCTAAAGATAAAGAAATATTTACTTCTACATTTAAAGAAGAAAATAAACAAGATTATTAAAAAACCATTCTTAATACACGACTACGATAATTATTTATTTCATTTTCACTTAAGTTATTATTTTCAATATCATTTATGAAAATTTTTCCTGAATCATAAGATTCAAATCTGCTTAATAAATTAAAAAAAGTTTTTTTCCAGAATCAGTTTTGCCTACTATATAAATTCAATCAGAAGAGGGAAAATCTAAATTTACGTTTTTTAAAGCAAATCTTTTTTGTTTATTTTTATTTTAAATTTTATCCAAACAAATAATATTATTATGGCAATGAACAAAAATTTTTTGGATCAATTATATTATTTAAGAAGAAATTTTCAACAAAAAGAATTTATAAATTTAAGTGAAAATGAAAAAAAATGGTTTTTTTTAATGAATTTAAAGAATTTATTAAGAGTAACAAATTAATTATGGAAATAATAATTATTATGATTTTTTAAAAGAAGAAATAAAAAAATATTAGTTTATACAAATTAGGTGTTAATTCTATAAATGAATTAAAAAGAAAATATTCAGACATTTAAATAATTTTGTCAACCAACATATTATTTCATGAAAAATAAGAATTTTCATGATTTATTGTAAATAATAACAATAGTCTTTTTTAATATTTATAAAAGTGTTAATTATTATGGAACATAAACATATTAACTGATTTACAAGAAACAATTATTTCAAAAAATAAAATTTTGAAAATAGGTGATAAATTTTATAATAATTAAATATCAATTTTTGATTCATTTAAAGCAGATATAAGTTCTAAAATAAAAGCTGCTGGATTTAACCCTATTTATTTAATTGAAATTTTTATTATTTATTCGGAAATAAAAGAAGTAAATAATGAATTAATTTTATCTTTAATTTTCAAAACATATTATTTACAGATGCTTATTTGTTTTCATTTAACATTGCTTTTAAATTAGACAAAATTAATTTTATTAAAAATAGTATAAATTAAAAGATTAAAAAAATTAAATTAAGATAAAAAATAAAAAAGCTTAGTAGCTTTTTTATTTTTTTTAAGAGAATTAAATTATTTTTTATTTTCTCTTTTGAATGATATAAATATTTTTATTCTGAGAGATATCAATTTTTTTTAGAAGAAGATCCTTCTTTTGTTAAATATTTTGATGTATTTTCCGCTTTTTTTTTAATAATTTCATACAAATCTTTATTTTCAAAACTTTTTAAGAAAAGTTCTTTTTGTTCATCTGTAAGATTGTTGAATATTTCTTCTAAATTTTTGAATTGATTTTCTGTAAAATTTTCTGTTTCTACTACTTTTTTCCCTTTTGGTTCCGTTGCTAATAAACTATTTTTAGAAAAAAACAAAATAAAAAATATTGTAGATATTAAAAATAAATAATTTATTTTATTAATTTTTTTTATTTTTAAATTCATATTTTATTTTTAAAACTCCTTATTATCTATAAATTTTTTATCAATAAATTACAAAATTATAAAAAAATAAAAAAATAATTAGATTAAATAAAAAAATATAAACAACACAAGATTAAATTTATCATTAAATTTAATAAAAATCAAATTTTTTGATATTAATTATGAATATATTTTTTTATTTAATCTAATTATTTGTTTTAATAATTAAAATTTTTTTATTATTCTAATTAATAATAGTAATTTTATTATTAGATGATAAATTCAGAATTTTTTAAAAATTATTTTTTAAAAGATTTATTTTCTTAATACAAAGTTAACAATATTAATTAACTTTTATTTTTTTTAATATATGATAAGGTTAATTAGTAAGCAATTTAGTATTTTAGAAAAAATATAAGAAAGATTAAAGAACTAATTTCTTCATTTTTTTAAGAAATTATTTTTTTCCTGTTAGTACCATTATTTCGTTCGGTCTGCTCCATTAAAGTAGTGCTCTCATAAAGAAGAGATACGTGTTTTTTATAAATTAGCTATGTTTCATGGAATTTTTTCCATAGATTTTAAAAAATCATTAAAAATTTTTTACTTAACTATCATCATCATAATTTAAAATATTAAAAAGTAAATTAGTATTTTTTAATTTTTTTATTTTTAAAAACAATAAATTTTTAAAAAAACTTTTAAATCATTATTATTAGTAATTTATTATCATAAAAAAATGAATACTAAAATATTTTTTACTAACATAAAATGAATAAAATAATTATAAATTGTTTATAATGTCTTAATGGTAAATTTAAATTAAATATTCTTAAAAACTCTTTTATTAATAAAAAAAATATTATTTGTTTAATTTTTTTGGTATATAATTTTGATTTTAATAATAAAAATAAAGAAATTAAAGTATTTTTTAGATAATTAAACCCAGCAGATAATAATTTTGTTTACTCTTAAAAATAAGTGGAAGAAAAAACAAAATTATTATTGATATAATAATTTTTGTGATTGTTCATTTAAATATAAATGACAAAAGTAAATAATACCACAAAGTGATAAAAAGTTTATTAAAAATATAAAACGTATGAAAAAAGTTAAATAAAAATATTTCTTATTTTTATAATCATCAAATTTAAACCATAGAATTTTTATTTGAGTTAAGCAAAATTCTTTGTCTAAAAGATATTGAACTTTTTCATAAAAACTAAATAAAGATTTAATAACAATCATTAAGACATATGTTATTTTTGCTAAAATTAATATTTTTGCTTTTTGGTTAAAAAAAACATCTTCATATTTGTAAATGATATTGCTAAAAAGACAAAAAAAATTGTTGATAGAATAGTCAAAGTTTTAGAAAAAAGAAATAATTATTTTGCAATTGCTTCTACTGGTTCTGAAAAAACTATCATTTTTTCACATATATTAAAAGAATTACTAGAAAAAAAATAATTATAAAAAAGCGCTTATTGTGTGTGTTTTAGTGGATAAAAATCTAATTAATTAACAAAATAAAGTTAAATTTGAAAAAAATAAATCCTGATTTACTACATGCTTATTTAATTCTCAAATAAAAAAGTGGAATGCACAAAGTTATTTTCGCTATGATACAAACTTTAAATAAAAAAGATAATCTAGAAAGTATAAATAATATTGATATTTTAATGATTGATGAAGCTCATCATGCTCTCAAAATAACACTTATCAAAATATTATCGATCATTTTAATAAAATTAATCCTAATTGTAAATTTTTATGAATAATAGCAACAGCAAGGAAGAAGGTGATCAAAAAAACTTAAATAATGTTTTTAAACAAATTGATTATCAAATAAAAAATGAAGAATTAATTAATGCAGGATATTTATTAAGTTAAAAATTATATACTTTTCGGATATTAGTATTGACAATCAAATTAATTAAATAACAAAATCAGATAAAAATTTGAATTATAATATGGATCCAATAGAAGAAATTATGAATATTGAACCAACCAATGAAGCTGTTTTCGAACATTGGTATAATAAATCTAAAAATCGCCAAACTGTTATTTTTTTGTTTAAATTTAAAACATGCTAAAAGTGTCACAAAATTTTTTAAAAATAAAAATATTAATGCTGAAATGATTTCTAGTAAATTAGATGATAAATTAAGAGATAAAATTTTAGATTATTTTCAAAAGCAAAAAATACAAATCGTAATGAATGTTACTGTTTTAATATAAGGTTGTGATTTTCCAATAGTATCGTGTATATTACTTTGACGTCCTAGTTCTTACAAAGATACTTTAGAACAAATGATAGGAAGAATATTACGTATTCTTGAACATCCTAAAATTATTAAAAAAGATTGTATTGTAATAGATTTTGGTAAATCTGTAGAAAAACATTTAACTAAATTATTTAAATCCATAAATAAATTAAATTTAAATAAAAGAAAAAATATAAAAAATCATTTTTAAAATTATGATTATTATGAAGAAACATTTTCATCAACCAAAAATAAAAAAATGATCATGAAGATAAATAATTTTGCATTAAAAGAATTTGAATTATCTTTTTTCACTAATAGTAATAAATTTGAAGATATTCATTTTAAATTGATTGAATTAGATGATAGACGACGTTGTTTTATAGCTGATGTTTTGTTTCTAATCTTTTTTTTATTATTGAAAAAAAGATATTTGGTATTTTACTGGTGGATTAAAGAAAAAATCAAAAGAAAATAATAATTTTACTAAAATTTTAATGTTATGTATAATTTTTTAAAATTTAGTTCTGATAAAAAAACCACTGATGTTTAATTTGGTTTTCAGAATCTCAATAATGATTATTTCTTTTGCTAGTTTTGAATTCTTTTTTAAAAATAAAATACTTTTTGTTTAAAAAAACATAAAACAGGATTTTTAATTAATAACATGTTCTATATACTACTAATAACTTTATTTGTACATATCCTTTTATTAAAAATTTTCATTTTGGCTCCTATGAATGAATTACATTGGAGCCACGGAGCCAACTTTTTTCTTTTTTACTGCGAATAATAAATACTTTTTTTCATTTTGGCTCTAGCTTAGTGATATAACACGCTACATATATAAAATTTATTAATTTTTTTTTCCCTTCACGCTTTTTTTTATAAATAGATCTTTTTATAGGTTTCTACGTTATATTTTCTTAAGATATCATCTGCATCTTTACAATTTAAATATTTTTTATTTATTTTTTTTATTTCATTAATTATTTTTTTTTCTTCTAATTGTTTTTTAATTCTCAAAGCATTTTTTTCTCCTGCCTTGTCATTGTCAAAAGCAATTAAAATTTTTATTTCATGTTTTTTTAAAAATCTTAAAACTGTTTCGGAAAGATAACTAGTAATAGTAATAATTCCTACGGCGTTCTTAATTCCGTTTTGATGACAACTCATTACATCAAAAAAACCTTCATGTAAAATCATTTGTTTTTCTTTTAAGATATTTTCATAAGCTTTGGTAAAACCATACGGCCAATAGAAGATATTAGTATGACTGAAGTTTTTTAAAGCTTGGTATTTAGGATTAAAACGGTCAATAGGATTATGATAATTATGACTAAAGAAATGCATTGTATGTTCTTTGTAATTAATAGGAATGACTAAGCAATCTACTA
>NZ_VWXM01000017.1 GCF_009268105.1 Candidatus Phytoplasma sacchari | reverse complement strand
ATTTTATAGTTTTAAAAATAAAGGGAGATAAAAAAATGAATGATGAAGAAAAAAAATAAAAAATTATTTAATGATTTTCAAGAAGAAAAAGAGGTTATTAAAATAAAAGAATATGTTTTCAATCCTCAGCATAAAATTAGTGATTTAGCCAATATTTTAAAAGTGTCTAAATTTTTTTTAATTAAGAAATTTATAGATCTTGGTATTAAAGTTAATATTGATCAAAATATTGATAAAGAAACAATCAAATTGTTTGCTAATCATTTTGATATAAAAATTATTTTTGAAGAACAAAAAAAAGAAAATAAATTTGTTAAAAAAATAGAAAAAAAAATAAGCAAAAAAGATTTAAATTATGTTTCAAAAAAAGAAATTATTAAACGTGTCCCTATAGTTATCATAATGGGTCATGTAGATCATGGTAAAACTACTTTACTAGATAGTATTAGAAAAAAACGCACAGTAGAGAAAGAATTCGGGGGTATTACACAACATATTGGCGCATATCAAATAATTTGTAATAATGGTGAAAAAATAACTTTTATAGATAGCCCTGGACATGAAGCTTTTTTTAAAATGCGTTTAAGAGGAGCTCAAATCACTGATATTTGCCTTTTGATAGTTGCTGCAGATGATGGAGTTAAAGCGCAAACCATAGAATCTATTAAACATGCTCAAATGGCTAAAGTTGAAATTATTGTAGTTATTAACAAAATAGATAAACCTAATATTCAGAAAGAGAGTATAATGTCTGAATTATCTAAATTTGATTTAATACCTGAAAAATGGGGAGGAAAAACTATTTACGTTGAGATATCTGCTTTAAAAAATGAAGGAATAGATGAATTATTAAGTATTATTTTACTAATGAGAGATATCAAAAATATTAGAACCGATTTAAAGAAATTACCTAAAGGTGTTGTTTTAGAATCAGGATTAGATAAAAATAAAGGTCCAGTAGCTACTTTAATTTCTTTTCAAGGTATATTGGAAATAGGTGATTTTATAGTTATTGAAGATTTTTTTGGTAAAATTCGTTCTATAGAGTCTGATTCAGGCAAAAATATTCGAAAAGCTTATCCTTCACAACCTATTTTAGTTTCTGGTTTGAGCCAAGTTCCTGAAGCTGGTGATAATTTTGTTATTTGTAAAGATATTAAAAAAGCTAAGAATTTATCTGAAGAAAGAAAAAAAAAATTTTTTATGCAGAAAAAAATAGAAGAAGAATTTAGTAATTTAGTTGATGAAAATGTTTTTGAAGCAGAAGATACAAAAAAAGATAAATTACTCAATATAATTTTAAAGACAGATCATCAAGGTAGTATTGATGCTATTATTAAATCTATAGAAAATATAAAGAAAAATGATGATAGTATAAAGATTAAATTTGTAAAATCTTCTGTTGGTATGATTACTGTTAATGATATTAAATTAGCGCAAACATTTGATGCTATTTTAATTGGTTTTAATATTTTTATAAGTAATGAAATTAAAAAAATGGCACATGATTTTAAATTGCAAATTAAAAATTATAATGTATTATATGAAATCATTGATGATATTGAAAATAGATTTACAGAAATGGAAGAGCCTGTATTTGAAGATAAATTAATGGGAAAGGCTGAAGTTAGACAAATTTTTAATATAAGTTCTATAGGTGTCATTGCAGGATGTTATGTGATACAAGGAGAAATTTACAACAATTCTTTTGCCAAAATTATTCGAGATAATAAATTTATTACTGAGGATAAAATAATTTCTTTAAAACATTTAAAAGATAATATTTCGCAAGCTAGCCAAAATCACGAATGCGGTATTTTATTACAAAAATTCAATAGTTTTAAGTTAAATGATATAATTGAATGTTATAAAAAAGAAAGAGTTAAAATTAAAAAATGAATAAAATTTATGTTAAAAGAAGAAGTAATATAATTAAAGAATTAATTGTTGGTATTATTAACGATGTTATACAAGATGATAGAATAGGTCACATAAGTATTACTGATGTTGAATTAAGTAATGATTATTCATTTAGTACTGTTTATTATACTATTTTAGATGATATTAAAGAAAAATTGTTATTAGTTTCTGAATTAATTGAAAAAAATAAAAAAAAAATTAGATTAGAATTAGCTACTAAGTTAGAAGATATTAAAAAAATACCTAATTTAATATTTAAATATGATACATCCTATGATAATGGTATTAAAATTGATCGAATATTAAAAGATATTAAAAAATAAATATTTTTATAATTATATATTATTAACAAAATATATAATATTATAAAAAAATAGGATTTAAAAAATATGTTTGTTGAAGTTTTGTTATTTATCAAAAAATCTAATTTAAATTTTTTTTTTGACTATATAATCCCTAATAATTTAATATGTCTTGCTCAAAAAGGATCTAGAGTTATTGTTCCTTTCGGAAATAAAAACACACCTCGATTAGGGTATATTGTTCAAGTTAAAGATAAAAGCATTTTAGCAAATAAATATATTTTGGATATACCAGATAAAAAACCTTTTTTGAATCAAGAATTATTTTTGTTAATAGAAAAAATTTTACAAACACCTTTTGTTTCTAAAACATCTGCTTATACAACTATTATTCCGAGTGGTTTTTCAGTTTCTTATAAAAATAAAATTTTTCCTTTGCAAAAAGATTTAATTCCTGAAAATATCAAAAATTATTTAGAAAAAAAAAAATGGCTTTTAAACATAAAAGATATTTTATTTAAAACAAAATTATTTAATGAATTAATTAATAATAAAATCGTTGAATCTAAAATAATTATAAAAAATTTTTATGAAGAATCTCAAAATATTGAATTAAATGAACAAAATAATATTAAATTTGATAAATCAGATTTTTTATATAAAAAATTTTTATATAAAAAAAGTAATTTTTTAATAAATTTAAATTCAAAACAAAAAGAAGTTTTTGCAAAAATTAATTTTGATTTATCTCAAACGTATTTGTTATATTATTATGATAAATTTGAAAAAATTGATTTTTATTTAAAAATTATAGAAAAAAACGAGAAAATTGGTAAACAAGTTTTGATTTTGGTTCCTGAAATAATAACTGTTAATTTTTTAGTTAAAAAAATTAAAGATTTTTATCCATTTATCAAAATTTCTATCTTAAACGGATCTTTAAGTAAAAAATCAAATTATATACAAAATCAAAATATAAAATCACAGAAAATTTCTGTTGTTGTTGGTAATAGAAGTGCTATTTTCGCTCCTTTAGAAAAATTGGGATCTATCATAATAGATGATGAACATGATGAATCTTTGATAGAAAAAGAAATGATAAATTATGATTCAAGAAAATTAGCTCTTATTAGATCTAATTATCATCAAATACCTTTAATATTAACTAGTAATACGCCTTCATTAGAAAGTTATTATCAAGTAAAACAATGTAAGTATATATTTTTAGATTTATCTTTAAAAAAACAAAATTTTAAAATGAAATTAATTGATATGAAGGAAGAATTAAAATGTGGAAATTTAGAACCTATTTCTGTATGTTTAATGGAAAAATTAAGAAAAAAAATAAAAAATAAAGAAAAAATTTTATTGTTTATTAATACTAGAGGTTTTTCTCCTTTTGTTTTGTGTCGCTTTTGTGGTTATATACTTAAATGTTTGAAATGTAATACTAATTTAACATTTTTTTTAAAAAAAAATATTCTTAAATGTCGTTTTTGTAATTATTCAGAGAAATTTAATTCTAAATGTTTATTTTGTAAACAATTAACTTTAAAAAATGTAAGTTTTGGTATAGAGTACATAGAATATTTTCTTCGTGAAAAATTTGGAAAAAAAATTAAAATTTCTAGAATAGATTCAGATTCTATCAAAAATATTCAACAATATGAAAAAATTATTAAAAATCATAAAGAAGATAAAATTGATATTTTGTTAGGAACAGAAATGATAGATAAAAAGATTGATTTTGATAGAATTACTTTGGTTGGTATTATAATGGCGGATGTTTTATTAAATATACCTTCTTTTCGTTCTTCTGAAAAAACTTTTCAATTGATAACTCAATTAGCTCATTACAGTGAAGATAAACAAAATGTAATAGTTCAAAGTTATAATATCAAACATTATGCTATTCAAGATGCAATAAATTATGATGTACAAAATTTTTTAAAAAAAGCTTTAAAAGATAGGGAATTATCTAATAATCCTCCTTTTGTTTTTTTAAGCAAAATATTGATATATAATAAAAAAATATCGAAGTTATTAAAAATTGCTAAAAATATAAAATTTATTTTGGAAAAAAATATTGATTACGAAATAAAAGTTTTGGGTCCTTTTTTCCCTCGTGTTTTTAAAAAAAGAGAGACATATAGAGTTTTTTTGACATTAAAATATAAAAAATGGCCTTTAAATTTAAATTCAGTTCAGGAATATATTTCTCAACAACCAGGTACTTTTATTTTTTTTGATCTTTTTGCTAGTATTATCTAAATAGCACTATTTAATATAATAATTATAAGGAAATTATAAATAATTGTGAATTTAATAAATGAATTTGAAATATTTTTAAGAATTGAACGTAATTATTCTTCTTTTACTATTAAAAGTTATGTCAGTGATGTAAAAGAATTTCGAGATTTTTTATTAGAACAAAATATTTTTTTTAATTTTATAAATTTAAATAAATATGATTTAGCTCGTACTTTTATTTCTAATTTGAAAATAAAAAAAATCCAAAATGTTTCTATTTTAAGAAAAATATCTTCTTTAAGAACTTTTTATAATTTTTTATCTGAAAGATATCAAGTTAAAAATAACATATTTAAAATTATTAAAATTAAAAAAATTCATAATAAATTACCAAAGATTATAACTGAAGAAGAAATACAACTTTTATTTAATTCAATAGATTTAAAAAATGATCTTGATTATAGAAATTATTTAATATTAGAAATTTTGTATAGTTGTGGTTTGAGAGTAAGTGAATTGACAAAATTGAAAATAAGTGATATATATTTTAACAATTCTCAAATTTTAATTTATGGTAAGGGAAGAAAAAACAGGTATTTACCTTTACATAAAAATTTATTAAAAATGTTGAAATATTATATTAATAATATTAGAAATTCAATTTTAAAAAATAATTTTGTTAATATAAAAGAAAATTTTTTTTTATTCCTTAATTGTAGAGGAAATTCTTTAACTGAAAGAGGCATTAGGTTCATTTTAAAACAAATTTCCAATAAAACAGAAAATAAAATAAAAATATCTCCTCATGTTTTGAGACATGCTTTTGCGACTGTTTTATTAAATAACGGAGCTGACTTAAGAGTGGTTCAAGAATTATTAGGTCATTCTAGTTTAAAAACTACTCAAATTTATACTTATGTATCTGATAATATTTTAAAATATAATTTTTTAAAAAAACATCCTAGAAAATAAACAAAAGAGGTATTTATAAAATGTCTTTAAATAATAAATTTTTTTTCGAAGTTATAAGTTTATTTAAAAATAAAAATATTAATTTACCTATTAGACAAACAACTTTTAGCGCAGGATATGATTTTGAATCTGCTGTAGATGCGATAATTAAATCTAAAGAAATTTTTTTAGTTCCTACAGGTATCAAGTCTTTTTTTAGTAAAGATAAGGTTTTAATGATTTATGCCAGATCTTCATTATCTTATAAAAAAAAAATAATGTTAGCTAATAATGTTGGAATTATAGATAGTGATTATTATAACAATGAAGTGAATGAAGGTCATATTTTGATTCCTTTATATAATTTTTCTGATCAAGATGTTAATATTTTTAAAGGCGAAAGAATCGCTCAAGGTATTTTACAAAAATTTTATTTAACTGATGATGATTTGATTATTAATTCAGAAAATAATAACAAAAAAAGAAAAAGTGGTTTTGGCAGTACTGGTTATTAATTTTTTTAGTTATTTTTAAGATTATTTTTTATAATGATACTAATTATAAAAAAAATTAAAATATGTTATAATTAATAGGTTCAAATTTTAAGATCATAGGATTTTTTTCTTAAAATACGTTTAAAAAAAGGAGTTAATTTAATTATATATGGCTGTTGTAACTATAAAACAATTATTAGAATCAGGTATCCATTTTGGTCATGCAGCTAGGAAGTGTCATTATAAAATGAAACCTTTTCTTTTTTCTTCTAATGAAGGTGTTCCTATTGTTAGAAATAAAATTCATATTATAGATTTAAAAAAAACTATCTTAGCTATTGAAAATGTTTATAAAAAAATTGTTGAAATAGCTTCTAAAGAAGGTAAAATTTTGTTTTTGGGTACTAAAAAACAAATTCAAGAAATTATTAAACAAGAAGCAAAAAGATCTGATCAATATTATATTGTACATAGATGGTTAGGAGGTACTTTTACTAATTTTCAAACAATTTTAAAAAGAATTAATTTTTTGAAGGAATTATACAAAAAAGAGCAAGAAGGTTTATGGAATAATTTACCTAAAAAAGAAGTTGTTTCTCTTACTAGAAAAAGAGAAAAACTAGAAAAATTTTTAGGCGGTATTAAAAATATGAATAAATTACCTAGTGCTCTTTTTGTAGTTGATGTACAAAAAGATATTATTGCTATTAATGAATCACGTAAATTAAAGATTCCTATTTTTGGTATTGTAGATAGTAATTGCGACCCAGATTTGGTAGATTTTATCATTCCAGCTAATAATGATGCTATAAAAGGTATTAAACTTATTGCTTCTATTATTTCTAATGCTGTTATAGAAGGTAATAAATTAATTCAACAAAAAGTATTACTTAAAAAAGATGATAATAATATAAATAATAATTTAGATAATGTGAATAATAATGATAACATTCATAATATTAATAAAAATAACTAATAATAAAAAAATAATAATAATGAAAAATTAATTTTAAGTTAATAATTAAAAGATGTTAAAAAATTTATTAACATCTTTTTTTATAACTTTTTAAATTTTTTATATTATTTTTTATTGAATTTATATATAAATTATTTCTTAATAAATGAAAAGGTAGGTTTTTGAAATTTAATGAAGATAACTATTGAAATGATTCAAAAAGTAAGAAATCAAACTAGAGCAGGTATTGTTGAATGTAAAAAAGCTTTAGAAAAAACCAATGGAAATATAGATGATTCTATTTTTTTGATAAGAAAAAAAATGGTTTCTCAAAATATTGATTTTGATAAAGAAATTGAATTATCAGAAGGGTTAGTTAATGTTTCTTTTCGAGGAAATAAAGCTATTTTATTCGAATTAAATACAGAAACTGATTTTGTTTCTAAAAGTGAGTTTTTTTTGGATTTTTGTAAGCAGTTAGAAGAAATTTTATTTAGTTTAAATTTTATTGAATTGAGTATTGATGTTTTTTTAAATTCTAGTTTTAATGGTAATAAAATTAAAGATATAATATCAGAAAAAATATTTATTCTAGGTGAAAGAATTGTTCTAAAAAGAATTAAGATAGTTTATAAACAAGATAAAGAAAGTTTTGGTATTTATAAACATTATAATAAAATTTCTTGTTTGGTTAAATTAAGTAATTCTTGTTTTGAAGTTGAAAAAGAAATGCCTATTCATATAGCTTTTTTTAATCCTAAATTTATTAGTAAGGATAAAGTAGATTCTGTTTTTATAGATAAAATTAAAAAGGAAATTATGGAAGAAGTAATAGCTGAAAATTCCAAAAATCCTGTAAAATTATTAGAAAAAGAGATTAATAATCGTTTAGAATCTTACTTAAATGAAATTTGTTTATTTGAACAATATTTGTATAATGATTCAAATCAAAAAATTTTGGATTATCTCAAAAACAAAAACACAGATGTTATTGAATTTTATCGTTATCAATTAGGAGAAAAAATTAAATAATTTTTTATTTTCTTTATCTTGTTTTATATTATTTTAAATAACTAATTTTATAAAGGAAAAAGTGATAAAAGAAGAAAGAAGGTTTGCAAAATAAAAATGTTCAAAAGAATTC
>NZ_VWXM01000016.1 GCF_009268105.1 Candidatus Phytoplasma sacchari | reverse complement strand
GAGCTGGTTTAAAGCCTGCTTGTAAAGCTTGTTCTGGAATGATATTTAAAGTTTGAAATTTTTCTAAATCATTTTTTTTGACAAAATCAACAATATCTATAATTCTATTAGAAAAAGCATTAATTACTTCTTCTTTAATATTTTCTGGTATTTTATTAAACAAAATATTATTGTTATTCTTATCAATTTCAAAAATTTTAATAGGTTCTAAACCCATTTCTGAATTTTTGTAAGAATTCTCTTTTTCTATTATTATGTAATAATCTTCATTACCATTTTCTTTAGTAACTTTCTTAGGAAGATTTATTAAATTCTTGTTTTCTTGTTCTATTTTTGAATTTTCTAATTTTATCATTTCTTTTTTTTTAGAAAATTCATTATTTTTACTCTCTATTATATTTTTAGTGCCTTGTCTATGTTTATACAATATAAAAACTTCTACTGTTAATACAATTGATATAATAAGTGCTATTAAAGATGATTTTCTTTTAAGTATAAAACACATTTATTAAAAATTCCTCCAATTCATGGTTTTTTTTAAAAAAATTTTTTTTAATTTTGATTTCTTACTTTTAATTTCTTAATAAATTTATTTTTTAATTTCTTAAATGAATTGACAAAATTTTTTAATAAGATTTAAAATTTTTTGTTTAAAAATTTTTGAAAAATTAAAAAATTAAATTAAAAAAATCAAATTTATTTTTTAATTTTTTCTTAATTTTTAATTTTATTCAAAATTTATAATAGTTTGATCAGGTAATATTTTTGATACTACTTGTTTAGTTATTAAACTACGAAATATTTTTGTACCATCTTCATCTGTCTCAGAATGATATGAAATTTTTTTTATTTTTTTATTTTCAGAATTTAAAAAATTATTTTTATCCATTTCGTTTGAAAATAATATTTTTTTATCTATTTTTATTTCTTCAGCTTCTTTCCTAGATTTAAAAGCTAATAATAATTGTATTTTTAATAAAACGAATAAAATCGATAAAACGATAAAAATAAAATATTTATATTTTTTGACATTGTGAATATTTTTAACCATAATATTTCGATATTTCCTTAATTTTTTTATATTTTAATATAAAGTAAATCTGTAAATCTATAAATCTTTTTTTATCTTTTTTTTATTTTGTGTATAAGATAAATTTAAATAATAAATTTCTAATTACTTTTTAATTCTTTTTAATAATTAAAAAAAATAATAATTAAAAAAATTTTTGGGTTAAATTTCACAAGAAAGTTTAACAAAATTTAATAAAAAAAATAATTTTCTTCATACAACTATATTTGAAAGAAAAATATTTTAGTAGTTATTATATATTTTTTTTTTAAAAAAACAACATATAATAAAAAATTCAACAAAAATTATGAATAAAAAAAAGTAAAAACACTTAATTTTTCATTATTTTTAATTAAAATAAATATTAAAAAATAAATCCTAAAAAGGATAAACTACAAAACATATTAATATGCAAAACTAAGTGTCATAAAATAAAAAAACTTATATTATTTGAAGAAATAATTAAGAAATAATTATTATTAAATATTATTATTAAATAATTATTATTAAAAAGAATAATATATTAAAGGAAATGATAGAAAATGAAACTTTTGATGTTAAAAATTCTGCTGTGTTAATGAGGATATCACAATATTGTCAATGTCTTTAAACTTTTTTTGATATAATAATAGTAATTTCTTTTTCTTATTTCGTTTAATTCTGAAAATTTTTTTGTTCTTAAAATTAAATGAAATTATTAAAAAAACATTTTTTAGTTTAAATAAAGTTCATTTTCGATGTTTTAATAACACAATTCTAAAAAAATTAATCATTTATTTTTTATTAAACATTCAAAATAAACATAAAAAAAAGAATTTTAACTAGAAATTGATTATTAAATATATAGAAAAAATTTATTAATTTAATTTTAAATATGAATTCAATTTTAAATTAAAATTATTACAAATATTTTTAGGAGGATTTAATAATAAAAAAGAGAATATTCTTCTTTGATGTTGATGAAACTTTATATAGTAATAAAAGAAAAGAAGTTTTAACACAAACTCAAAAATTAATTTTAGAATTGTCAAAAAAACCTAATACAATTTTAGGTATAGCAACCGGAAGAAATTATAGAAATTTAAATGTAATAAAAAAAATAATGCCTTTTTTCAAATATTTTGTATTATCAAACGGAGCTATTACTATAAAAAATAATAAAATAATAGATGAAAATCCTATTCCTACAGACAAAATTATAGAATTAATAAAAAAAATTAATTTGCAAAAAGTAGTATTAGCTAGTATAGGTAAAGAAAAAGAAGCTCTATTTCATAACGGGGAATTAGATAATTTGCCTTTTATCCGAGAATGGAATAAAATGATAAAAACAAATATAGATAACGAATTTCATTTAAAAGAAAATATTTATATGATCAATATATTTGGTACAGACGCAAATAAAGTTAAAAAAATACTAGACTATATGGATCATTTTAATAGATACTATTGGGAAAGTCATATAGATTTAACTCTAAAAAACATTAATAAATTTTTCGGTATAAAAAAAATAAAAGAAAAATATCCTGAACATGAGTTAATTTGTGTTGGTGATGGATGTAACGATAAAGAAATGTTAAAAGGTGCTAATATTTCAGTTCTGATGGGAAATAGTAAATACGATTTCTTAAGAAAAAATTCTAATTTTATAGCTCCTCATATTGAAAAAAATGAAATATTTGATTTTTTTAAAAAAAATAATCTTGTTTAAAAAAAAATTTAAAATAATTTTAAACAATAATAGAATCAATAACAATAAGAAAATCAATATAAATAGTAATACTAGTTATTCACACAATATTTAAAGTATATGTAATTTATTTAAAAATTGATATTAGTGAAAAAAGATAAGTAAAAAAAATCATATCTGTTAAAATTAAAAAAATATAGGAGTCAATATTTGAAAGAAACAGAAAATGTAAAATCTACATACAATTTTGTAGAAAGATTAGACAATTTCAAAGAAAAAGAAAAAAAAAATTTTTCTAGAATAATAAATAAATTACTTCAAGTTAATTTTATAACTATTAAAAAAAAGACAGATATAGATGATTATCACTTCATTATTCTACATAAAGATCTGTTTAGTTTCTTTTTTAAATTAGCAGATTTTCAATTAAAAATAAAATATGATAACGAAGTTATCTTTATAAAAAATAAAGAAAACTTTAACAAACTTAAATTGAACAAAGAAGAAAGTTTAGTTCTTTTAGTCATATGTATACTATTTTATGATAAAAAAAAATCTAATCCATCCGATGATATAATAAAAATTTATCTTAAGGATATATATAAAGAATTAGGTAATATTGGTTACACAGAAATTAAAAAAATGACAAAAGAAAAAATGAAAAAAATTTTATCACTATTCAATAAATATAATATTATAGATTTTTTAGAGAAATATAATATAAATAATAATCTACCAGAAGATCTAATTATAAATATTTATCCAACTATAATTTATATAATAGATCTCGAAATGGTTCAACAATATCAAAAAATATTAAATCTAAATTTAAACAAAGAATGAAATTAAAAAATGAAAAAATTAACAAAAATACAATTAATTAATTGGCATTTATTTTCTTCACAGATGATAGATATTAAAAATAACACATTAATTTCTGGAGAAAATGGTGCTGGTAAATCAACTTTATTAGATGCCTTACAGTATATTCTGATAGGAGGAAAATCAGGTACTAAATTTAATATTGCTGCTAATGAAAACGCTAAGCGTTCATTAGAAAATTATATAAGAGGTAAAATAGGAGCTGAAAATAAAGAATTTTTAAGAAATAAAGATGTTATTGCTCACATAGCTTTAGAATTTTATAGTCATAAAGAAAAAAAATACACAATTTTAGGTTGTGTTTTAGAATTAGCCTATAAAAGTCTGCTAAAAGAAAAATTTTATATTTTAAATAACAATAAATTAGAAAAAGATACTTTAATATCAGAAGATAAACCAAAAAACATCCAACAAATCCGTAATTTTTTCAAAAAAAAAGATTATAAATTTGATTTTTTCGATACTAAAAAAAATTATCAACAAGCCATGGAAAAATATTTAAATATTAATATTCAAAAATATATTAAAATATTACCAAAAGCTTTAGCATTCAAACCTCTAAATTTGCAAAATTTCGTATTTGATTTTCTCTTAGAAGAAAGCCCTATCAATATTGCTAGTTTAAAAAACAGTGTACAACAACTAAAAAAAATAGAATATCAAATAGAAATAGAAAAAAAAAAATTAGAAAAATTAAAAACAATAATAGAATGTAATCAAAAAATAAAATTATTAAAAAATCAAAAAAAAATTAATTTTTACGTTCAAAAAATGACTTTAGTTCAAAAGTTAAATTATGACATTAAAAAATATATAAATCAAAAAGAATACCTACAAATCGAAATCAAAGACTTATTATTTCAAAAAGAAGAAACAAGTTTATATTTAGATAAGATAAATGAAAAAATTTTAAGATCAAAAATATCTCAAAAAGAAGAAAATTTGAATAATTTATTCTATTCATTAAAAAAAGATGTTATAGAAAAACAAAATATTATTCAAGAATTAGAAGATAAAATATTTTTAGCAAAAAAAAAAATAGAAGAAAATTTAGATAACTTAGAAAAATTCTTTTACCTAAAAAAAAACTTTATTTTAGAAAAAAATATCAAAAAAATAAAAAATATTCTAGATAATATCCAAATAAAAGATTATTCTATTTTGCAAAAATATATTTCAGAAATGTCTGAGATATTATCAAAAGAAAAAATTAACATTAATATTGAAAAAAACGATATTGATAAAAATATTACTGAATTAAAAAAAGACATATTCCAGAAAAAACATAACATAGAAATGATAAATAATATTTTACCTAGTTACAATCCAAACATTATAAAATTAATAACAATAATAAAAGAAAATATATGTATATCAGGAAACAAAAACACAATTCTTCCTATTCATCCTCTTTGTGAATTAATAGAAATAAAAGAAGAATTATGGAGAAACGTTATAGAAGGTGTTTTAGGAAAAAGAAAATTTAATTTGATAATTGATGCGCGTTTTTTCGATCAATCTTTGAATATATATAAAAAATTTCAATCAACAGAAAAAATTTATGATGTAGGAATAGTTAATGCTGAGAAAATACCTTATATCAATGAAAACAATAAAAGTCTAGCATCAAAAATAAAATCAAATAATAAATATGCTTTAAATTACATTAATTTGTTATTATCAAACATAATATGCGAATTAGAAACTGAAAAATTAAAAAATCATAAAACTGCTATTACTCCTGAAGGAATGTTTTATAGTAATTTTACAGCACAACAATTAAATCCAAGAACTTATAAAATTCCTTTTATAGGTATGCAATCTAAACAAATAAGAAAAAAAATTTTAACAAATGAAATAGAAGAATTAGAAAAAGAACTTATTCAACAAAGAGAATACTTTCAGCAAAAAGAAGAACTATTATTTCTAATAAATAGAGTAAATTTATCTTCTTTGTCTGTTAAAGATTATATTTTGTTGAATAAAAAATTATCAGAATATTTAATTGAAATAGATGACTTTAAAGAAAAAATAAAAAAAATGGAAGAAAATAATAACATAATAGATTTTGCATCAAAAATAAAAGAAATTCAAGAAGATAAAAAAAAAACAACAAATAAGATAAATGATATTTTATTTAATATTGCGGAAAAAAAAAATAAAATTAATATTACTGATAAAAAAATTATTTTAATTAATAAAGAATTATCAGAAATAAAAAAACAATTGGAAGAAGAAGAAAAAAAAGGAATAATAAACATTGAAGCAGTTCAAATACAATTTAAAAACTATTTATTAAAATATAAAAATAATTATGATATTATTTTTAATCAAATAAAAGAAACTATTTTGCAAATAGAAAAACAAAAAAATAAACAACAAATAGATATTATTACTCAAATGAATTCATACATAGAAAAATATAATTTAATTAATGTAAATGCTCAAATAGAAAATATAGATTATTTCATAAAAGAATATAACTTCATTAATTTAAAAAATTTGGTTCATTATGAACAAGAAGCTAGAGAATTAAGCTTTAAAATAGAGATAATTTTTAAAGAAGAATTTATAAATAAATTAAAAGAAAGTCTGGATAATGCTGAACAACAAATTGAAAAATTGAATAAAATATTAAAAAATAGACCTTTTGGAAATGATTACTATCAAATTATTACAAAACCTTCAGATAATATTGAATATAAAAAATATTATCCAATATTCACAGATAAAAATTCACAAAAAGAAATTAACTTATTTATAGATAATATAAATGATTATAAAAAAATATTGCTAGATGAATTATTTCAAAAAATAATGTCTTTTAAAAAAGAATATGAAGTTTTATCATATGAATTCTTAGATTATCGAAATTATTTAAGTTATGATATACAAATCCAAGATAAAAATGGTAATTTATCTTTATTTTCTAAAGTATTTAGGGAAAAATCAGGGGGAGAAACACAAGTTCCTTTTTATATTATAATAGCTATTTGTTTTGAACAATTATTATTTGAAAATGATTATGAAAAAGGTTGTTTAGTATTATTTGATGAAGCTTTTAACAATATGGATGAAAGCAGAATAGATGCGATGATGTCTTTTTTTAATGAATTAAAAATACAGTTTATTATAGCAGTACCTCCACAAAGAATAATCAATATTATACCTCATATAACAACTAGTTTAGTAATTATTAAAGAAGATAATTTTGCTATTGTAGAAAATTTCACAATAGAAAAATAGATTTTTTTAAGTAAATTTTATTTTAATAATATCAATAATAGAAAAAAAATTCTTTAATATTTCTTAAAAAATTTCAGACTTTAATTTAATAAAAATTAAACTAAATGTATATTTTATATTGTATTATTAAAAAATAATATATTAACTAAAAAATATATTTATTATTTTATTTCTCATTTAAAAAGCTATTTTGTTTTTTTATTACTTAAAAAAATAATTTTTATAATAAAATACTAGTGTTAGTTTTTTTAATTTCAAAATACTATATAAAAGGAGTAGTACTCAAGTGGTTAAAGAGGCGTCCCTGCTAAGGACGTAGTCCGAAAAAAATCGGTGCAAGGGTTCAAATCCCTTCTACTCCGCCAAAAGATAAAAAAGATAAAATTTAATATTATATTAAATTTTATCTTTTTTATCTTTTTTTCGAAACTTTATTAAATATTAATATTAAAAAAAACAAAAACAAAATAAAAACTAAAATAATAAGTATTATAAAATAAACATTGTAAACATTTTCAAGATCATCAGTTTTAACATCTGATGATTGAATATGATTCAATTCAGGATGATCTTTTAAAATAGGTTCTGTTATTTCTAAATATTTAGCAAATATATTTTCAAAAGACAATTTATAAAATTCAAAATCATAATTTTGTATTAATTTTTCAAGACTAGAAAAAAATAAGTCTATTTGTTGAATTTTGCTTTCTTCAATTAATCTAAAATGATCTTCTTTTATATCTTGAAAATACAATTTATAGAACTTTTCTTTTAAATCTTTCATTGAATCAATATTTTTATAAATAGAATAAAAAGAATTTACGAAATCTGAAATTTTAATATTTTCAAAATTAAATTTATCATCACTAAATAATTGTAATTTTTCACAAATATTTTTAAATGAAGTTTTAATTAATAACATATTTTCTAAAATACTTAAATAGATAGATTTAATTTCTGGAGTCAATTTTTTTATTCTATCTCCATCTTGGTCAATGCTATTAACAAAAATACACATTTGATTAAAGAATTCTTCATTTTGTAGATTATTTTTAATAATTAATTTTAATTGTTTTATAAAATCAAATAATTTTGATTTTTTATTATAAATAATTTGTTTTAATTTATCAGACTCATCAATTACCGATTTAATAAAAGTACCTTGTTCATTTTGTATTATAAGATCTAAATCAGATTCAATATATGAAAATTTATTATCTAATTCTAATTTAGAATAATCTGATAAAGAAAAAATAAAGAAATTTTTTCTAAATAAAAAACAAAATAAAAATAAAAAAATAAAAAATATAATTTCTAAAAAATATTTTATTCTTCCTATTTTTGTTTTCAAAATAATTACCCTTCTTTTAAAATATCATATATTTTTCAAAATTGAATTTGATATCAAAAAAACAAAAAATATATTAAAAAATTCTAAAGTTAACTATAATATGATCTCAATTTATATAGTGCACACAGAAAATAGTATAACACTAAAAAAAAAAAAAACATTTTTTAGAAATTTTAAAAAAATAAAATAAATTTAATATCAAAACAAAAAATATTAAAAAAAATTAAAAAAAAATTAAAAAAAAATAAAGATTTATGTATAATATAGTTGTGTATTAAATATTTGGCAATTGAATATATCGATTGCAAATATACACTAACTAAAACGTAAATTTAAAAATATTTTGAATTTAAAAAAATGTTAATAAAATATATTTGAAACAATTATGTTAAATATGTTTTGAAAAACTATATTTTAATATACAAAAAATTATTTAAATCGATAAAATATCATGAAATAAAGAAAGGAATGATTGATTTTGGTTAAGAAAATTAAACCATTAAATGATTATGTTGTTTTAAAATGCAAAAAAATACAAAATAAAACAAGTGAAGGAATTATTCTAAGTGTAGAAGAAAAAAAAGAAGAATCAGTAGGTATTGTTAATAATTTAGGACCTAAAGTGAAAGAAATACAAATTAATGATGAAGTTATTTACAAAAATTATTCTGGAACTAAATTTAAAGATGAATATGAAAATGAAGAATATTTAATTATCAAACAAGAAGATATTTTAGCTATCATAGAAAAATAAATTTTTTAATTTTTTTGGATCTAATATGTTTTTAAAGAAAAAATAAATTAATTAATTTTAAAAAATAATACTTAACAAATCTGTTATGAGTAAAAATT
Source organism: Candidatus Phytoplasma sacchari (assembly GCF_009268105.1). Lineage (GTDB taxonomy): Bacteria > Bacillota_I > Bacilli_A > Acholeplasmatales > Acholeplasmataceae > Phytoplasma > Phytoplasma sacchari. The sequence goes on along the minus strand of NZ_VWXM01000016.1, from coordinate 453 downwards.
AATAAATAAGGAGATGAAAAATGGCTAAAGAAATTATTTTTGGTAAAGAAGCTAGAAAAGAAATTTTAAAAGGTGTAGACATTTTAGCAGATACAGTAAGAATAACATTAGGACCTAAAGGTAGTAATGTTGTTTTAGAAAAAAAATATGAAAATCCACATATTATTAATGATGGTGTTTCAATAGCAAAAGAAATAGAATTAAGCAATCCTTATCAAAATATGGGTGCTAGATTAATATATGAAGCAGCAAGCAAGACTAATGACAATGCTGGAGATGGAACAACAACTGCTACTGTTCTGGCTCAAAATATGATTCATAAAGGTTTTAAATTTATTGATGCAGGAGCGAAATCTATCTCGGTTAAAGAAGGTATTTTAAAAGCAGCAAAAAGAGTATCTCAAGAATTACTTAAAAAAACTAAATATGTAACAACTCAAGAGGATATTGAAA
>NZ_VWXM01000015.1 GCF_009268105.1 Candidatus Phytoplasma sacchari | reverse complement strand
GAAGGCTTATTGAAACCTGGTTTATTTTATTTATAAATTGAACAAAGGCGCAATATTTCTATTCACATTCAGAGGGTCCTAGGTTCGATCCCTAGTATAGGCGCCATTTTTTTAATTATTGTTTTTAAATATTTTTAATATTCTATTTTTTTAAAATTTTTTATTATTTTCAAAAATAGTTTATTTTTTTATATTTATTAAAAAAAAGTAAAGAAAGGGAATCATTAAAAAAATGGATTCTAAAACTAAAACTTTTCAAACTATTTTTGAAAATAATTTATTGACTATAGAAATTAATAAATTAGCTAAGCAAGCTAATAGTACGGTTTTAGTTAGTTATAATGATACTGTTATTCTTAGTGTTTCTATTATGAAAGAGCCACAGGAAAATAATAAATTAAATTATTTTCCTTTAATGGTTATATATCAAGAAAAACTTTATGCAGCAGGTAAAATACCTGGTAGCTTTTCTAAAAGAGAAGGTAAACCATCTGATAAAGAAGTTTTAAATTCTCGTTTAATTGATAGATCTTTAAGACCTTTATTCGATAAATGTTTTAGAAATGAAGTTCAAATAGTAAATACTGTTTTAAGTAGTAATTGTGATTGTAATAACGAGGTTTTAGCTCTTTTAGGTAGTTCTTTATCTTTATTAATATCTGATATCCCATTTGAAGATTCTGTTTCAGGCGTATGTATAGGTAAAATAAACAAACAATTGATTGTTAATCCTAATTCAGAACAAAAAGAAAAATCTGAATTTTTATTAATATTAGGAGGTACAAAAAAAAGTTTAAATATGATTGAAGCAATTGCTAAAGAAGCTTCAGAAGAAGATTTATTAGATGCAATGAAGTTAGGGCACGAAGTTATTCAAAAACTTTGTTTTTTTCAAGATAATATAAGAAAAGAAATAAATGTTGAAAAAAAGTTTTTTTTAATTACAGAAAAAAAACAAGAGATAGAAAATGAATTTATAGATAAGTATAGAAAACAGATTAAAGATTTTTTTTATTTAAATAGTAGTAATTTTTTAACTAAAAAAGAAATTAATAAAAAAATAAAAGAAATTAAAAATATAATTTTAGAAGAATATATTAATCATGATAAAGAAATAAATAATTTAATATATTTAGATAAAAATAAAGAAAAATTATTTATTATGGAATCTATTTTAGATAATTTATTTATAGATGAATTACGTTTTATAATTATTGAAGATCAAAAAAGAATTGATAAAAGGGGTTTTGATGAAATAAGAGAAATCGACATTCAAATAGGGTTATTGCCTAGAACTCATGGATCAGCTATTTTTAGTAGAGGCGAAACACAAAGTTTAGCTGTAGTTACATTAGGTAATTTAAATGAAAGCAAAATGATTGATGATTTATCAGCAGAAGAAGAAAAAAGATTTATGTTACATTACAATTTTCCTTCTTTTTCTGTGGGTGAAATCGGAAGATATTTATCACCTACAAGAAGAGAAATTGGTCATGGTATATTAGCAGAAAAGGCTTTATTTCATGTTTTGCCTTCTGAAGAAATATTCCCTTATACTATTAGAGTAGTATCTGAAATATTAGAATCTAATGGTTCTTCATCACAAGCTACTATTTGTGCTACTTCGATGGCTTTGATGGATGCCGGAGTACCCATTAAATCTGCTGTAGCAGGTATTTCTATTGGATTATTTTATAAGAGTGATAAAAAATATTGTATTTTAAGTGATATTAGTGGACTTGAAGACTATGCTGGTGATATGGATTTTAAAATATCTGGTACCAGAAAAGGTATTACTTGTTTACAAATGGATATAAAAATAAAAAGTATAAGTTTTAATATCTTACAAGAATCTCTTATAAAAGCTAAAAAAGCAAGAATAAATATTTTAAATAAAATGTATTTAATTATTTCTGAATCTAGGAAAAATGTTTCTGTTTTTGCTCCTAAAGTTAAAGTAATTAATATTAAAACAGATAAAATTAGAGATGTTATAGGATCAGGCGGTAAAATAATTTCTCGTATTATAGAAAAGTATGATAATGTTAGAATAGATATAAAACAGGACGGAAAAATATTAATTTTTCATCAAAATGAGTTAATAGTTAATAAAACAGCTGAATATATTTTAAATTTAGTTAAAGATATTAAAGTAGGAGCATTTTATAAGGTAACTGTTTTAAGATTTTTAATTGATAAAAAAGGTAAAGAATTTGGAGTAATAGTAGAAATTTTCCCAGGTACAGAAGGTTTTATTCATATAAGTGAATTATCATATACAAGAATAGATAAAATTGAAAATATTATTAATATAGGTGATATAATATTTGTTAAATGTATTAGTATTACAGAAAAAGGACGTATTGAATTATCTTTGAAAGAATATAGAAAAAAAAATAATTTTTAATGAAAAAAATTATTTTTTTGTTTAATTTTTGTTACAATAATATTGTTAAAAATAACATAAGGTGATCAAGATTTAGTATTTGTTTAATATTAAGTTTAGGAAAGTCCATGTTAGCACATGTTACAGGAATAGCATGTAGTGTTTGTGCTTAAGGAAAAAATAACTTAAGGTACTTAAATTAAATTAAGTAACGGCTTTTTTATATTCTAAAAGTTTATTTTTTGAATAGATTTATGAAAATAAAAAGTAAAGTGCCACAGAGACGAGTTAATTAGAAATAATTAAGTGAAACGCGGTAAACCCCTCAAGCTAATAATCCAAAAAAAGGTAGGAGCACATAAAATAAACTTTTTCCTGATTTTTTAATTAAAGTTATTTTTATGCTATCTAAATTAAATTAGATAGAGATAAATGATCACATCTTGTTTTTTTAAAATTATTAAAAATTTTTTTATAAAGACAAGTACAGAACATGGCTTATGCATGTTATTTTTTTAAATAGAATCTTGGTCATATTAAAGATTCTATTTTTTTTATAAAAATTGTTGTTTAATTTAAATAAAATTATCTAAATAAATCTAAATATATAATAATAAGAAATAATATAATATTTATAATTTTAATTTTTTAATGATTAAAAAGGATTAATTCTATCAAAAAATATGATTAAAAAAGAAAAAAAGTCGGAACAATATCAAATTAGATTACAAAAATTAGAAAATTTAAAAAAAATTAATATTGAACCTTATGCAAATAAATTTACCAATTCTCATTTAATATCAGATATATTAGCGAAATATAAAAAATTAAAAAGGGAAAAATTAGATGAAAAGAAAATTCAAATTTCTGTTGCCGGAAGGATTGTTTTGAAAAGAGAACAGGGTAAAACAGGATTTTTGGTTTTACAAGATTTTGATGATTGTATTCAATTATATGTAAATAAAAGTTTTATATCTGAAAAAGATTTTCAGATATATAAAAATTCGGATTTAGGCGATATAATAGGCGTTAAAGGTAATTTGTTTTTAACTAAAACTAATGAGTTAACCATAAGAGTTTTTAATTTTATTCATTTAAGTAAAAGTTTATTACCTCTTCCTGATAAGTATAAAGGTTTGAAAAATAAAGAATATATAAGAAAAAAAAGATATATAGATTTAATAATCAATTCTAAAACTAGAAAAAATTTTATTATCCGTACCAAGATTATTAAACTTATAAGAAATTTTTTTGATAGCAGAAATTTTATAGAAGTAGAAACTCCTATTTTAAATTCTATTTTAGGCGGAGCTTCTGCTAAACCTTTTATTACTCATCATAATTTTTTAAATTCTGATTTTTATCTTAGAATAGCTACTGAAATATCTTTGAAAAAATTAATTGTTGGTGGAATGAGAGCTATATATGAAATAGGCCGAGTTTTCCGTAATGAAGGTATGGATGCGAATCATAATCCTGAATTCACAACTATAGAAGCTTATTTAGCTTATTCTGATATAAAAGGTATGATGGATTTAACCCAGTCTTGTCTTAAAGAAGTTTGTCAAAATATTTTAGGTAGTCTTAAATTTGAATATCAAGAAAATAAAATCGATTTTAACAAATTTTATAAATATGATATGTTGGATATAATTAAAGAAAAAACAAATATAGATTTCAATGAAGATATGTCTTTATATGATTATCAAGAAATAGCTAAAAAAAATCAAATTATTTTAAAACCTTTTTATAAAAAAGGTCATATTATAATTGCTTTTTTTGAGAAATTCGTTGAACCTTATTTAATTCAACCTACTTTTATATATAATTATCCTTTAGAAGTAAGTCCATTAGCTCAAAAAAATCCCAAAATGAAAGGATTTGTCGATAGATTTGAATTATTTGTTGCAGGTAAAGAATTAGTTAATGCTTTTAGTGAATTAAATGATCCTATCGAACAAAAAACAAGATTGCAAATTCAATTATTAGAAAAAAGTTTAGGAAATGAAGAAACAGAGGAATTAGATGAAGATTTTGTGGAAGCTTTAGAATACGGTATGCCACCTACTGGTGGAATGGGTATGGGAATTGATCGTTTAGTCATGTTATTAACTAATACTTCTAATATAAGAGATGTTATTTTATTCCCTCATTTTAAATCTTATCAAAAAGATAATTAAATAATTAAGGATAGATTAAATTAAGAAATTTTTATTTATTTTTTTATTTTTTTGTTGAAAAATATAGGTATTTATCCATTAATATTTTTTATTTTAAAAATCTTAAGAGGTTATAATAATTTTAATTATGTTAGGGGTGTTTTATTTACAAACTTTTTACAGTATTATGCAAAGTATTCATTCTATTGAGTCTTTAGTTAAAAAATCTAAAAAAAGTGGTTATGATTTTGTCGCTTTGAGTGAAGATGAAAATTTATATAGTATGATATTTTTTTTAGATTTGTGTGATAAGTATAAAATTAAACCTATCATAGGTATGAAGTTTTATCTTTTTTTAGATTTACATTTTGATAGAAAAAAAATTGGAATTTTGGTGTATTCATTTAATAATAAAGGTGTTAACAATCTAATTAAAATATCTAATTTTATTAAAAATAAAAATAAATATATAACTTTAAAAGACATTCTTATATTTCAGGAAGGTAATTTTTTTATATTATCAAACATAGAATTTTATTTCTCCAATATTTTAGAAATAAAAATAATAAAAGATATATTAATTATATTAAAAAATAATATTAATAATTTCTTTTTAGGATTTTCTCTACAATCTGATTTTTTAGAAATTTTTGCTAATGTTTTTCTTTCATTGGCTGAAGAATTGGATCTTAAGGTAGTTCCTGTTCATAAAACAAATTATTTAGAAAAAAATGAAAAAGAAGTTTATGAATTATTATTTAAATTATCAAATCAAAAAATAGAAAAAGATTTTAATTTCAATTTTTTAAATAAAGAAAAAATAAAAGAATATTATCAATTTTATTTTGATAATTATAAAAAAAATTTTTTAGATTTAAAATATTTTATTCAAAAAATAAAGTATGAAAAAATTTTTTCTAATTCTATTTTGGCATTACCGTTTAATAAACCAGATAAACCCTATCAATATTTAAAAAAAATAGTTTTTGAACAATTACAAAACAAAATTTCTGTTAAATCTAATAATTTCCATTTATATACAGAAAGATTATTAAAAGAATTAAAAATAATTCAAAAAAAATCTTATGAAAAATATTTTTTGATTATTTATGATTTAATTTCTTATGCTAAAAATAAAAAAATTTTAGTTGGACCAGGAAGAGGTTCTTCAGCAAGTTCTTTGGTTTGTTTTTTACTTGGAATTACTGAAATTGATCCTGTATTATATAATCTTATTTTTGAAAGATTTTTAAATTTATATAGAAAAACTATGCCAGATATTGATTTGGATTTTCCTGATGAAAAATTATATTTGATTCATAAGTATATTATAAAAAAATATAATATAAATAATGTTGCTAATATTTCTACTTTTACAACTTTCACTATTAAAAGTATTGTTAATAATATTGATTTTAATTATATAAAAATAGATAAAAATGATCTTAAAAAAATTAATAAATTAGAAGGTATACCAAAATTTATTGGTACTCATCCTGCTGGTGTCATTATAAGCAAATATGATTTGTTTGAATTCTTGCCAGTTCAAAAAAATCTTAGAAGTAATACTTCTTTTTTGTATCAAACTCAATTTGATTCCAAACAATTAACTCAAATAGGTTTTAATAAAATAGATTTATTAAGTTTAAAAAGTCTCACATTTATAGAAAAAATTTTGAAAAAAATTAAAAAAGATATCGAAATAGATTGGAAAAAGATTCCTTTAAAAGATTTTGAAACTTTTTGTACTTTACAAAAAGGTGATACAGATTATATTTTCCAACTAGAATCTAAGAATGCTAAAAGTATTTTAAAAAAAGTTTTTCCTAAAAATATTGAAGATTTATCTGATGTTTTATCTTTAAATAGACCAGGACCATTTTATTTCTTAAATGTTTATTTAGAATATAAAAAAAATAAAGTTAAAAAAATAATTGATGAATCTATTGATTTTATAATAATACCAACTAATGGTATAATTCTTTATCAAGAACAAATTATGGAAATAGCTTTTTATTTTGCAGGTTATGATTTGGGCGAAGCAGAAATTTTTATGAAAAGTATTACTAATAAAAAAGAAAATAAAATAAAAAATGATTATATAAAAGAAAATTTCATTAAAAAAAGTCAAAAAAAAGGAAGAAACTTGATTTTATCTAAAAAAATATATAATTATATTTTTCAATTTGCTAATTATACTTTTAATAAAAGTCATAGTTTGTCATATTCTTTGATAAGTTATCGTATGACTTATCTGAAAACTCATTATTATTTATTTTTTTTCATGGTTATTTTAGATGATTATATTAAAAACAATAAAATAACTTTTAACATAATTAGGGAAATTAAAATAAAAAAAAAAACTTTTTTTTTAAAACCTGATATTTTTAAAAGCACTGCAGAATATCAATTATTAGATAATAATAAAATTATTTTACCATTAACTATTATTAAAGATTTAAGTCAAGATATTTGCAAATTTCTTATTAAAGAGAGAGAAAAACGAAAATTTGATGATTTTGATGATTTTAAAAAAAGATGCAAAAATGTTTTAAATAATAATATACTTAAAAATTTAATTTTTTCAGGCGCTTTAGATAATTTTGGTTTAAAAAGAAAAACTTTATTTCAAAATGCTAATTTAGACTTTATAGAATATGAACAATATTTAACTCCTTTTAAAAAAAAAATTGAAAAAGAAATTGAATATTCTTCAGAAAAACTAAAAGAAAAAAGTATTGAGGTTTTAGGTTTCTTTTTGGATGATTTTAATTTTTAAATAATTTTATTAAATTATTAAAAATAGGATGGTTTATTTAAATGAATTTTTTAATTTTTTTGAAAAAAGTTTTTTATTATATTTTTTCAATTCAAAAAAGAAAAATGAAATTGATATTTATTATTTTATTAATATTAATTTTTTTATTATCTTTAAGTTTTAATCTAACAAGAGATATTTACAAACAAAATTCTAATCATGGATGGGAAAATTTTAAATTTGATTTAAAATATAATGTTGATTATATTAACTATAAATTTAATGATATAAAAGAAAGTCAAATTGATAATGAAATTAGGTTTATTGGTTTAAAATCTATGTTTTTAGGTATAATTATTTGTGTTATCTTATTAAGTTGGAAGAAAAACTTAATTATTGGAATTAGTTTAGGTGTTTTTTTAGGAGCTTGTATAGGTGCTTGGTTTTTTATTCTAACACCTTCTTTAATATATTTTCTTGAATTATTAGTTATTAACATTTTTAAAGTTAAATAATTATTTTATATTTAATTATAAATTTTTTTAATATTTCGTATTATTTTTGTAATAAAATATATATTGAATTGAGTTAAATATAATGAAAATTTCTTTTTTAACAAAAATTGTTATTATTTCTATTTTTATCTCTTTTGCAATTATATCTGATATTTTTTGTTCTGCAATTATTTTTTTTAAAATGCCATTTGGTGGCAAATTATTCAAATTTTCTTTTGTTATTCTTTTTTTATCCGGTTTTTACTTAGGTTTTCAAAAGGGATTCATTGTTTGTATTTTTTATAGTTTTTTTCATTTAGGTAAGTTTTTATTAAATTTTAGTTTATTTACTAAAATTTTTTCTTATAATTTAAGAGATATTTTTTTAACTAGTTTATTTGATTTTTTGATACCAGATATCATTATTAGTTTTTCTGGTTTAAAATATAAAAAACAAAAAGAAAATATAAATAATTATTTTAATTTTATAAATATTTTAAAATTAATTTCTTTTATTAGTTTTTTGAGGTTATTATCTTTTTTTATTTCTAGTTATTATGTTTATGCACCTAAGATCCTAAATAAGTTCAATTCATTAAATTTAAGTAATAACTATTTTTTTTATTTATTTAATCCAAATAACAAACTATATTTATTTTGTTTTTTATATTGTTTTGTACCAGTTCTTACTAATTTGGTTTTTAGCACTTTGTTAGTTTTATTTTTTAATTTAAGGTTTAAATATATTTTAGACAAATACAATTAATTTTTTAAAATATGTAATTATTTATTTTGTAAATGAGGTTTTTTTAAAATATGAATTTTATTAATTTATATTCTCCTAAAATTGTTGATTTTAATGATTATTCAATTTTAAAAAAAATAGAAAAAATTTTAAAAGAGGAAGATTTAAAAAAAGATTTAGTAGAAGAATATGCTGTTATTTTTTCTAATGACAAAAATGAAATAGCAGCTTTTATAGGTCGTTATGCTAATAATTTACGTTGTTTAGTTGTAAAAAAAAAGTTTCGTCAATATAATATATCTAATATTTTAGTTGATTTTATGTCTAAAAGAATTTATAAACTGAATTTTAGAGAAATTTTTGTCTTCACTAAATTTGATAATTTAAATATTTTTGAGAATTTAGGTTTTAAGTCAATATTTCATAATGATAAATTTTGTTTTTTAACAAATAGATATGATTTATTTGAAAAATATTTAGATTATTTGTCTTTAAACAAGATTAAATTAAATCATTATAAAATTAATACTTTTAATAGTGTAATTGTTATGAATTCAAATCCCTTCACAAAAGGACATTATTTTCTTATTCAAAATGCTATTAAACAAAGTCAATTTGTTTACATAATTTTAGTTAGAGAAGAATTGTCTTTATTTACATATGAACAACGAAGAGAAATGGTTAAATTAGGTATAAAAGATTTAAAAAATGTTAAAATAATAGAAGGTAGTAATTATTTGATTTCTAAAAATGTTTTTCCTTCTTATTTTTTCAAATCACAAGAAGAATCTTCATTAGAACAAATGCATTTAGATTCTTTTATTTTTAGTGATTTTATAGCTCCTAGATTAGATGTTAAAAGACGTTTTGTTGGAAGTGAACCTTTTTCCCGAACTACTGAATTATATAATAATGTAATGAAAAAAATTTTTTTAAATAAGGGTTTAGAATTAATTATTATACCTAGAATTTTATTCAAAACAAGAGCTATTTCTGCTACAATAGTCAGAAAATTATTTATTAAAGGTGAATTTCAAAAAATAAAAAAATTAGTTCCTTTGAGTACTTTTAATTTTTTAAAAAACTTAAATTATTTAGAATATAGAAAAAATCCTAATTTATTAAAATTTGTGAATAAGGATTTTTAAATTCAATAATTTATTTTTTAAAATATAATCTTAAAAAAGAAAAAAATAAAATTTTAAAAAAAAGAAAGGTTTTGTATTTTTGTTATGCTAGTAGATAAAAATTACTATATAATTCTATATTATCATTATGTAAGAATAAAAGAACCGGAATATTTAAGAAAAGAACAATTTGATGAATGTAGAAAATTAAATTTAATGGGTAGGATTATAGTCTCTTCTGAAGGTATAAACGGAACTCTTTCTGGTCTTTGCAAAAATATAGAATTATATATGATAAATCTTAAAAAAAATAAATATTTTAAAAATATAAATTTTAAAATAGTTGAACATAATGAAAATGTTTTTTCTAAATTATCTGTTAAACATAGGAAAGAAATAGTTTCTTTAAAATTAAATAAAGATATTTTTCCTAAAAATAGAGAAGAATTTTATTTAAATCCTCAGGAATTTTATGATATTATATCTAAAAATAATAATGATACTTTTTTATTAGATGTCCGAAATAATTACGAATATGATTTGGGTCATTTTAAAAATTCTATAAATCCTAATATTAATCATTTTCGAGAATTACCTAATTGGATAGAAAAAGAGATTTCAAATTTTAAAGACAAAAAAGTTATTATTTATTGTACTGGTGGTGTACGTTGTGAAAAAATTTCTACTTTTTTGAAAGAAAAAGGGATATGGGAAGTTTATCAACTTAAAGGCGGCATTATAAATTATAGTCAAGATAAAAAAGTTAATGGAAAATTATTTGAAGGTAAAATGTATGTTTTTGATCAAAGAATTTCTATGAATGTAAATTTTGATGAAAAAAAAATAATAGGTAAGGATTATTTTGATCAAAAACCATGCGAAAGATATATTAATTGTGCTAACCCCGAATGCAATAAACAAATTTTATGTAGTGAAAAAAATGAATATAATTATTTAGGTAGTTGTTCTGATAATTGTAGAAATAATAAAAATAATCGTTATTTTAAAAAAAAATTAATAAAACAAAAAAATTTTCAATAATAAATAATTCTATTTTTTTTAAAAAAATAAAATACATGAAAGAGGTTTCTTAAAAATGTTCGCTATAATAAAATCTGGAAGCAAACAATATAAAGTTTCTCCAGGACAAGAGATTTTTATTGAAAAATTACCTTTGAAAGAAGAAGAAATTTATTTATTTGACCAAGTTTTAGCTATGGAAGATGATAATAAAAAAAATATTTTAGGAACCCCTTTTTTAAAAAATGTTAAAATTGAGGCTAAAGTTATTAAACAAGGCAAGGCTAAAAAAATTATTATATTTAAATATAAAAAAAGAAAAAAATATCGTTTAAAAAAGGGTCATAGACAGCTTTACACTAAATTACTTATTACTAAAATAATTTTTTAATTTTATGATTAAGTATTTTTTTTTAAAAAATAATAATTTAATAGAAAAAATTAATATTAAAGGTCATTCACTTTATTCTACTGAAGGTAATGATATCGTTTGCTCTTCTATTTCAACAGCTATTATAATGACTATAAATTTAGTAGAAATTTTAGGTTTGCAAAAAAATGTTAAATATATTTTATCTAAAGGGAATTTTTATTTAAAAGTTTTAATTTTTGATAAAATGATAAATAATTTGCTTAAAAATCTTGAATATACTTTAAAAGATTTGAATAAGATCTATTTTAAAAATTTAAAGGAAGAAAAAATTTAAAAAAATATAAGAAAGAAGTTAATTTTATTTATGTTAAGAATTGATATTCAATTATTTGCTTCAAAAAAAGGAGTAAGTTCTACTCGTAATGGTAGAGATTCTCATTCTAAAAGATTAGGTTTTAAATTATCTGATGGTCAATATGCTAATGCTGGTTCTATAATTTTTCGTCAGAGAGGAACTAAAATATTTCCTGGTAATAATGTAGGAATGGGAAAAGATCATACTTTATTTTCTTTAATCAATGGTTTTGTAAAGTACGAAAATAAAAAAAATAATAAAAAAAAAGTTTCAGTTTATTTTTCTTAAAAAAAATTAAAAATTTTATAAATAAAAAATATAAAAAATAAAGAGCTATTTATGAATTTTATGGATAAAACAATTAATTTTGTAAAAGCAGGAGATGGTGGGAATGGTATCGTTGCCTTCAGAAGAGAAAAATATGTTCCTTATGGTGGTCCTGCGGGAGGCAATGGAGGAGATGGTGGTTCTGTTATTTTTATAGGTGATGCCGGTTTAAATGATTTATTAAATCTTCAATATAGAAAAAAAATAAGAGCATTAAATGGTTTTAACGGTCAAAACAAGAATAAAAATGGATCTAAAGCTTCTGATTTATTTATCAAAGTACCTTTAGGAACTATAGTATATAATAACGAAAATAATCAATTTATGGGAGAAATTACAGAAAATGGTGAAAAACTAATCATTGCTAAGGGCGGAAAAGGCGGAAGGGGGAATTATTCTTTGGCTAATTCTAAAAATAAAGCACCTAGTTATGCTGAAAAAGGTGATTTAGGTGAAAGTTTTTATATTAGAGTAGAATTAAAAATTTTGGCTGATGTCGGTATGATAGGATTTCCTAATGTAGGAAAATCTTCTCTTATTTCTATTATTTCTAATGCTAAGTCAAAAATAGATTCTTATCCTTTTACTACTTT
>NZ_VWXM01000014.1 GCF_009268105.1 Candidatus Phytoplasma sacchari | reverse complement strand
TAAACGCTTCTAAGGTTAAATTAACAGGTAAAAAATTGAAACAAAAGACATATTTTAGACATTCAGGTTATCCTGGAGGATTGAATAAAATTACTGCTTTAGAATTGATGAAAAAATTTCCTATTCGTGTTTTAGAGAAGTCTGTTTTTGGTATGTTACCTCATACTAAACTAGGTAATCAAATGCGTAAAAAATTATTTGTTTATCCTAATAAACTTTATGATCAAAAATCACAGAAAATAACTTTTTTAGAGGTATAATTTCAATGAATAAAATACAATATTTTGGAACTGGCAGAAGAAAAACTTCAATAGCAAGAGTTATTTTAAGTTTAGGTACTGGTTGCATAAAAATAAACAAAAGAAATTTAGAAGATTATATTCCTTCTTGTGAAACACGTATTGAAACTATTAAACCTTTAAAATTAACACAAATATCCGATAAATACGATATTAAAGTTAATGTATTTGGTGGAGGAATAACATCACAAGCAGGTGCTATTCGTTTAGGAATATCTAGATCATTGTTAAAAGCAGAACCTCATTTAAGAACTATTCTAAAAAAAGCTGGTTTATTAACTAGAGATTCTCGTTGTGTAGAACGTAAAAAATATGGTTTAAAGAAAGCTCGCCGTGCTCCTCAATTTTCTAAACGTTAATAACTCAATTTTTATATTTTAAAAAAGTCTTTTAATCAAGACTTTTTAATTTTTTATATTTTTTTTTAAAAAAGGAGTTTCAATCATGATGAATAAAAAAAAGAGAGTTCGTTATGCTCCAAGTCCAACTGGCTTTTTGCATATTGGTAACGCCAGGACTGCATTATTTAATTATCTTTTCGCTTCTCATTATGATGGAATTTTTATTATTAGAATAGAAGATACTGATTTAACTAGGAATATTGAAAATAGTGAAAAAAAACAATTAGAACAACTTAAATGGTTAGGTATTAAATGGTCAGAAGGTCCTGATTGTGGAGGCCCCTTTGGTCCTTATAGACAATCTGAAAGATTAAATATTTATTCTAAATATGCTAATATATTGTTAGAAAAAAATCTTGCTTATAAAGAGTATAAAAATGATGGTTCTAATAATTTTGTTATTCGTTTTCGTGTTCCTGTTAACAAAAATTATGAATTTAACGATTTAATTAGAGGTAACATATCTTTTAAGAGTTCTGAAATCGAAGATTGGATTTTAATTAAAGAAAATGGATTTCCTACTTATAATTATGCTGTTGCAATAGATGATCATTTGATGGAAATTACACATATTTTAAGAGGAGAAGAACATATTACCAATACTCCCAAACAAATTATGATTTATGATTCTTTTGGTTGGGAATTACCTTTTTTTGGACATATATCTTTAATTTTAGATAATCAAAAGAAGAAGTTAAGTAAAAGAAATTCTGGTATAGTTCAATTTATTCAAAAATATATTGAAATGGGTTATTTGCCTGAATCTTTGTTTAATTTTTTATCTTTATTAGGATTTTCTCCTGATAGTTCAAATACTATATTGAAACCTAATGAATTGATAAAATTATTTGATATAAAAAGATTAATAAAATCTCCTGCTGTTTTTGATGATAAAAAATTATCTTTTATTAATAGTCAATATATAAAACAAATGACTTTTTCGGAATTATTAGATAAAGTAGAATATTTTTTTAAAAAAGAAAATATTTTTTTAGAAAAAGAATTTTTAACAAAATTAACTTTTCTTTTTAAGGATAGAATTAATTATATAAAAGAAATAGTATATCTTTATAATTATTTTTTTGTAAAAGAAAAAAAAATAAATGAAGAAGAATTTTTTTTTATAAAACAAAATATTAGATCAGAAGATATAATGATTCTATATGATTTTTTTTCTAATATAAAAAAATTTAATATTGATAAAATAAACGAATTGATTAATAATTTTAGTAAAAAAACTAAATTAAAAGGTAAAAAGTTATTCCAAACTTTAAGAATTTCTTGTACTTCTCGAATAGAAGGGCCTCATTTAGTTGATTATTTGTATTTATTAGGTAAATCCAATATTTTAAATAATATAAAAAAAATTTTATCTATCAAAATAAAATAAATAAATATTTTAAAATTATTATCAAAAAATATTATTAATATTAATAAAATTTTAGAAAAGAGAATTTATGTTGTTTTTTTATAATTCTTTAACTGGGAAAAAAGAAGCTTTTGTTCCTATAAATAAAGAAAAAGTAAATATTTATCTTTGCGGTCCTACTGTTTATGATGATTTACATATAGGAAATATAAGATCTTTAATATTTTTTGATATGTTAAAAAGATATTTGAAGTCATTATATTTTGAAGTAAAATTAGTTGTTAATATTACAGATATAGATGATAAAATAATACATAAATCATTAAAAAAAAAAAAAACAGAAAAAGAAATATCTTCAAAATATACTAAAGCTTTTTTTTGTTTATTACATAAATTGGATATAGATACAATAGATAGTTTACCTTTGATTACAAATAATATTTCTTATATTGTTTCATATATTTCTAAATTAATTGACAAAGGTTATGCATATTTTACAGATTATGGTATTTATTTTAGAGTTCATATGATATCTCAATATGGTAATTTAAGTAAACAAAATTTAAATAAATTAAGGAAAAATATAAGAAAAGATTATGACAATCAGAAGGAAAACCCGGAAGATTTTATTTTATGGAAAAAAACTGACATAGGTGTTACGTATAAAAGTCCTTGGTTTGATGGAAGACCTGGGTGGCACACAGAATGTGTTGTTCTTATTAAAAAAATTTTTAATGATACTATAGATATACATGGTGGTGGTAATGATCTTAAATTTCCTCATCATGAAAATGAACAAGCACAATTTTTTGCAAGTGAAAATAAAAATTTAGCAAATTTTTTTATTCATGTAAATAATGTAGAATATAATAATCAAAAAATGAGTAAATCTTTAGGAAATATTATTTTAGCTAAAGATTTGTTAAAAAAGATAGAACCTAATGTTTTAAGATTATTTTTTTTATCTTATCATTTTTTACAACCTATTAATTATAATTCAGAATTAATAGAAAAATTTAACCTTAAATATAAAAAAATAATTTTTTGTTTAAATAAAAATAATTTTAATTTTTTATTAAATAATATTTGTCATAATAAAAAAAATATTTTTTATATTAAAGAATTTAATTATTTTATGAAAAATAATTTAAATACCCCTAATGTTTTAACTTTAATAGAAAAGTTATTAAAAGAAATTAATAAAAAAAATAAAGATTTACTTTATGTATTAGAATTACAAAATACTTTAATTTATATATTAAATATTTTAGGAATAAAAATTATTTTAAAAAAATTTTCTCAAATTGATTTAAAAAATTATCTTTTATGGAAAAAATATAAAAATAAAAAAGACTTTAAAAAATCAGATTTTTTTAGAAATATTTTAAAAAAAAAAGGAATTATTTAATATATTTTTAATAAAATTAGTGAAATTTATATTTTTATTTTTTAATAATTTATATAAATATTTTTTTTATTTAATTATGAAATAAAAAGTATTAAAAAATAAAAAAAATGACATTTTTGAGAAATATGGTAAATTTATAATTATGTTTGAAAAAAAAATATTAAATGATAATATATCAAAAAATGATAAAAATCAACAAGATCTTATTTCTGGTATTAAAGGTTTAAATTCAGAAGAAATAATACAAAAAGAAAAAGAAAAAAAATATAATTTTAGAGTAGAAGATAGTGTTAATAAAACTTTTAAAGATATTTTATTTAGTAATTTATTCAATTTTTTAAATTTACTAATATTGATAATTACTTCTATTATTATCGCAACAAAACATTATGAGCAACTATTTTTTTTGTTTGTTAATTTTATTAACTTGTTAATTAGTATTATTCAAGAAATTAAAGTTAAGAAAACCCTAGATAAGATATCTTTATTGAATTTTAAAAAAACTAAAGTTATTAGAAATAGTTGTATCAATTTAATACCGATTGAAAAAATTTTAGTAGGAGATATTCTTCTTTTGGAATTAGGATCACAAATTATTGCTGATTCAAAAATAAAAAAAGGTGTTTTAGAAGTTAATGAATCACTTTTAACAGGTGAATCCAAAAATATTTTTAAAAAAGAAGGAGATTTTTTATTTTCTGGAAGTTTTGTTGTTTCAGGAAATGCTTGTGCAGAAGTTTTGTCTATAGGTTCTGATATGTTTATTTCAAAAATAATTAGAGAAGCTAAAAAATATAAGAAAATAGAAACTCCTTTGACTAAAACTTTTTCATATTTAGTATTTTTTATTCTTTTTATATTTATTCCTATGTCTGCTTTTTTATTTTATTCTATGAAACCCATTTATTTTTCAAGAAGAGATGAAACACTTTTAGGACTTAGTGGTTTCATGTTAGGGTTAATACCTTCTGGTTTATTTCTTTTAACTAATATTACTTTAGCTGTGGGATTTGTGAAGTTAGCAATAAAAAACGCTTATATTAAGGATCTTTTCGGCATAGAAATGTTAGCCAGAGTTAATATATTATGTTTAGATAAAACTGGTACTATTACAGATGGAACTATGTCAGTAGAAAAAATAATAAAATATAAAGATAGTAAATTATTTTCTAAAGAATTAATTTCAAAGATAATAAATTCTTTTCCTAATAATAATGCTACTCAAAATGCTTTGTATCAAAAATTTAATTGTAAAAGTCAAAATAATTCTTTTTATAAAATTAAAAAAATTCAGCATTTTTCAAGTACAAGAAAATACAGTGCTGTGGAAATAGAAAATTTTGGAACATTTTTATTAGGATCGCCTGAATTTATTCTTAAAGATAAAATTAAATTAATTAAAAAGGATGTGGAATATAATGCAAGTTCTGGATATCGTCTTCTTGTATTAGTCCAGACAGAAAAAAAAATATCTCAAATTGATTCTGTTGATGATTATAAAATAATATTTTTAATTATGTTAGAAGATAAAATAAGATCAGATGTTATAAAAACTATTAACTATTTTAAAGAAAATAGTGTTCAAATTAAAATTATTTCAGGAGATAATCCTTTAACAATTGGTTATATAGCTTATCGTATAGGTATTATTCCGAATCAAAAAGAAGTTATTGATTTATCAAATTTTAGTGATAAAGAAATAAATGAAAATATAATAAGTTATAATGTTTTTGGAAGATCTTCTCCTGAACAAAAAAAGAGAATTATATTATATTTAAAAAAACAAAATTTTAAAGTTGCTATGATAGGGGATGGAGTTAATGATATTCTAGCTTTTAAAGAATCTGATATTTCAATTTCTATGGCATCTGGAAGTGAAGCAGCAAAAAATGTATCTAATGTAGTTTTAATTGATTCTAAATTTAGTTCTTTACCAAAAGTAGTATCTGAAGGCAGACGAGTTATCAATAATTTGAGAAAAATTTCTGTTTTATTTTTGACTAAAAGTATTCTATCTTTTTTTATAGGAATAATAACAATATTTAATAATTTTTTTACTTCAAATTTAATAATTTTTCCTTTTAATCCTTTACAGTTGAATTTAATAGATGTTTTTTTTATTGGAATACCATCTTTTTTTCTAGCTTTAGAACCTAATATAGAAAAAATAGATAAAAATTTTTTAAAAATTATTTTACAAAAATCTTTTGCTTATTCTTTTTTAATATCTATAAACTATTTTTTATTGCTATATTTTTTTGATATTTCCGAAGAATTTATTATAAAATTTTTTATAACTATAATAACTGCTTTATTTTTCTTTATTTCTTTAATACAAAATTGTATTCCTTTTAATCAAAAAAAAATTATTTTAGTTTTTTCAACTTTATTTGGATTTTTGAATTTTAGCTATTTTTTATTTTTCAAAGATATTTTTCAAAAAAAAGAAGAAATAAATTTATTTATAAATCATAATTTAAGAAAATTTTTGTTTTTATTAATCTTAAATATTTTCTTTATTCTATTTTTGTTTTTAAAAGATAAAATTAAAAATTATATATCGCTAAATATTAATAAATATTATAGCATTTAATGAAAGTTGTTAATGATAATTTACGGTAAAAATATAATTAAAGAAGCTATTAAAGCTAGAAGAATTATCTATAATTTATATATAGATTATAAATTTAAAGATATACAATTTTTGAGTTTTATTCATAATTGTAATATTAATTTTAAATTATTAAGCAAACATCAATTAAACGAAAAAGCTGATAATGTTAATCATCAAGGTATTGTAGCTGAAGTTGATGATTATAACTATAAAGAATTAGATGATTTTTTAAAAAAACCTTTTTTCAAAAAAATTTTAATTTTAGATTCAATACAAGATCCTCATAATTTAGGAGCTATATTAAGAACAGCAGAAGCTGCTGATTTTAGCGGTATTATTATAAGTAAAAAGAATCAAGTACTTTTGAATGGAACAGTAGCCAAGTCTTCAAGCGGAGCTTTAGAGTATGTTAATATTTTTTTAGTTAATGACTTAATAAAAACTATTTTGAAATTAAAAAAATTTAATTTTTTTGTGATAGGGACTGATATGAAATCAAGTACCAATTTTAATAAAATGCCAGAAAGAGAATATATAGCTATTGTATTAGGTAATGAAGGTTCAGGGATAAGAAAATTAATAAAACAAAAATGTGATTTATTAGTTAAAATACCAATGAAGGGTAAAATAAATTCTTTAAATGTTAGTGTTACAGCAGCATTAATAATGTATTATTTATTTGATAAATGATAAACTATTTTTTTATTTTTTTATTAAAAATTATGTTAGAATTAATGTAACGTGTTTTTTAGAATATACAATTTATTCTTTTGAAATTTTTTATATATAAATGAAGGATATTTTGACTTTATGGTAAAAAAAAATATTTTAATATGTAGTTATTGTCTTAATCGTAATTATAATATTTCTATTCACAAAAAAAATATTCGTTTAAATTTAAAAAAATATTGTCCAAACTGTAATAAACATATTTTACACGAAGAGACTAAATAATAATTTTAAAAATATTAACATTAAAAAACAAGGAGTTTTTTTAAATGGTTTATAAAAATAAAGAAGAAAAAAATAAAATACCGTTATTAGAAGTTATAAAAAAAGAATATAGTTTATTTCGTATCTTTTTAGTTATTTTTTCTGTTTTATTTATTGGAATATTTCAGAATATAAGATATTCTTATTTAAGTGATAAAAATAGGTATAATTTTTATTTTTATTTTTATTTTTATTTTGGTTTTTTTTCATTTGTTTGTTTTTTTATTTATGGTATATTTCCATTTATTACTAAAATAGTGAAAGAAAATTATTTAGTTTCTTGGCCATCTTATAAAAATGTTTTTTTGAAATTTATACAAGTTTTGATTTTTACTATTATTTTGGAATGTGTTATTTATTTTTTTTCTTATTTATATGAGAAGTTTGATCCAGTATTAGTTTATATAAAATCTTCATAAAAACTATTTATTTATAAGTTAATTTTATATTTAAAAAAAATTGATTTTTTATTACGAAAAAAGGTAATATTTATGAGTATTAAATTTAATAATAAAAAAAAAGAATATGAAAAAATTAAAAATAAAAAAAAAGATGAAATAGAATTAGAAGATCAAGAAAAAGAGCCTAAATGGTATATTATTCAAACATATTCAGGATATGAAAATTCTGTTCAAAAAGATCTATTAAAATTAACTAATAGCAAAACCAAAATTTCTAAATTTATTTTTGATGTTATTTGTCCTCATGAAAAATATTTTAAAATAAAATCTGACGGAACTAAAAAAGAAAAAGAAAAAAAAATGTTTTCTGGTTATGTTTTTGTTAAAATGATTGTAAATAACTATTCTTGGTTTGTTGTTAGAAATATACCAAAAGTTACAAATTTTTTGGGTTCTGTTAGAGGTAGTATCGATTCTAGACCTGTTCCTGTTAGTAAAAGTGAAATAGAAAAAATTTTATTTAAAATAGGATTAGAAAATAAAAAAGATTATAGTTATTTAATAAACAAAAAAGTTGAAATTATTAATGGTTCTTTTTCAGGCCAAAAAGGAAAGGTTAAACATTTAGATTATAATCAAAATAAGTTAGTATTAGATATTGATTTATTCGGAAGAACAACTTCTATTGAAATTTCTTTTTCTGATTTTAAAGAAATTTTTTGATTTTTAATTGAAATAGAAGTTATTTTTATAATAAAAAATTTAAAATTTAAAATAAAAGAGGATTAAAAAGTGTCTAAAAAAATTTCTAAAATTATAAAATTACAAATAATGGCTGGTAAAGCAAATCCTGCACCACCTATAGGTCCTGCTTTAGGTCAAGCTCAGGTTAATATTCCCTTGTTTTGTACTCAATTTAATCAAATTACTAAAGACCAAGAAGGTTATATTATACCTGTAGTTATAAGTGTTTATTCAGATAGAAGTTTTAGTATTTTAACTAAAACTCCACCAGCTAGTGATCTTTTAAAAAAAGCAGCTAAAATAGAAAAAGGTTCTTCTGATATAACTAAGAATAAAGTAGCTACTCTTAGTTATGAAAAAATTAAAGAGATAGCTAAAATTAAAATGCCTGATTTAAATGCTTATACTTTAGAAAATGCTTGTAAAATTATTGAAGGTACTGCTCGAAATATGGGTATTATTATTGAAAAATAAAAAATAATTTATTTAATTTTTTTATATTATTTTGTTTTTTTGTTTAATTTAATATTATTTTAAAGTCTATCGAAAGGTTTATTTTTTTGTTAAAATTTTAATATATGAAAAGATCAAAAAAGTATTTATCTGTCGTGAAAATGATAGATTTACAAAAATTGTATGAAGTTTCCGATGCTATAGAGTTAATGAAAAAAACTAAGATAGCTAATTTTGATTCTACTATAGAATGCAATTTTTCTTTAAATCTTGATCCTAAAAAAGTAGAACAAAATATTCGTGGTTCCTTAATATTGCCTCATGGAATTGGTAAAAAATTAAAAGTAGCTGTTATATCTAAAGGTGTTAAATTAAAAGATGCAGAAGAAAATGGAGCAGATTATTTTGGAGGACAAGAATTGATAGATAAAATTTCTAAGAATTGGACAGAATTTGATATATTAATTTCTACTCCTGATATGATGCCTATGGTATCTAAGTTAGGTAAAATTTTAGGACCAAAAGGTCTTATGCCAAATCCTAAATTAGGAACTGTTACAGATAATGTTACTCAAATAGTTAAAGATGTTCAAAAAGGAAGAATAGAATATAAGGTTGATAAAACAGGGAATATTCATACGATATTAGGAAAATATTCTTTTGAAAATAAAAAAATATTAGAAAATTTAATTTTCTTTTTTAATAATTTAAAATCTGTTAGACCTAAAACAGTTAAAGGTAATTATATCAAATCTATGAATATTTCTTCTACTATGGCTCCTGGTATTAAAATTAATTTCACAAATATTGATTCAAGAATAATATCAGATTAATAGAGAAAATTAAAACATTTTAAAAATTAGAAATTTTCTTGTAGAATATTTTAGTGAATATATAAATAAAATAGATTTTAAAACTTTAATTTAAGAAATAAAATTTTAAAGATTTTTACAGAAGGGAATATAAAAAAAATTCTCATGTCAAAACAACATATTATTGAAAAAAAGAAACAGGATGTAGAAATATTGGTAAATGATATTAATCAAGCTAAGATAGTTTTGTTATTAGAATATCAAGGATTAAAAGTACAAGATTTGACTGAATTAAGAGTTAAATTAAGAGATTTTAATAGTAAAATTAAACTTTATTCAAATAATATAATAAAAAGAGCTTTTATGAAAATGAATTTACAAGTTTTAGTTGATTCGATTAAATATCCTAAAGCTTTATTACTAGGTAATACGCAAAATAATAAACTAATTAAATTTTTGTGCGATAATGAAAAAAAAAGTAAATTTTTAAAAATTATTTCAGGTTTAATAGAAAAAAAAATTTATTCCAAAGATATGATTAATGATTTAGCTAATTTGCCTTCTAAGGAAGAGTTGTTGTTAATATTAATTTTTGATATTTTTTCACCATTAAGAGAATTGATCATTATATTAGATATTTTATCTAAAAAGGATTATGCAAATATTATTAAAAAATAAAAATTTTTTATAATGATTTTTTAAAAATATTTTTTTTAAAATAAAAATTTTAAAATAAATTTTATAAATTAAAATTAATTAAATAAAAATTTTGAGAAAAAAAGGGTTAAAAATGTCTAAATTAGATAAAAATAGTTTTATAGAATCTTTAAAAAAAATGACTTTATCAGAAATTAAAGAATTATCAGATTCATTAAAAAAGGAATTTAATATAGATTCTTCTCTTTTTATAAATCAATCTAATAATTCTTCTGCTGTTCAAAAAGAAGAAAAATTAGAAGATAAAAAATTTAATGTTATTTTGAAAGGCATTAATACTGATAAAAAAGTACCTATTATTCAACTAGTACGTAAGATAACTGAAAAAGGTTTGTTTGAAGCTAAAGGATTAGTAGATAATGCTGATTCTATTATTCAAGAAAAATTAGAAAAACTAAAAGCCGAAGAGATTAAAAAACAATTAGAAGAATTAGGATCTATTGTAGAATTACAAGAATATAAAGAAGAATAAAATAAAATACTTATTAGTACTGATATTAAAATAAAAACCTAAGAAAAAAATTCGTAATACTTCTCTTAGGTTTTTTATTATTTGAAATGATTTTATTATTATGATATTTAAAAAAAATGATTAGGAGTCAAAAATGAAAAAATATCCAAATATTAAATATGGTACAAAAACAGAACGTCGTAATTATTCTAAAATAAATTATGATATTGTATTACCTAATCTAATTCAAACACAAACTAAATCTTTTGAATTATTTCTAAAAAAAGGTATTAAAGAGTCCCTTGAAGATATTTCACCTATTGAAAGTTATAATGGCGATTTAAAGTTATATTTTGATGAATTTTTTTTAGAAAAACCAAAATTAAGTGTCAAAGAAGCTAAAAAAAGAGATTTTAGTTATTGTTCTGAATTATTTGTAAATGTAAGGTTAGAAAATGTCTTTACCGGAGAAATAAAGAAAAGTCGTATTTTAATGACTGATTTACCTCTTATGACCCCTTCTGGAACTTTTATTATTAACGGAACAGAAAGAGTTGTAATATCTCAAATTATAAGATCTTCAGGAGCTTATTTTACGGAAAAATTTGATTTAAAATTTAATAAAATTCGTTTTGAGGCTCAAATTATTCCTACTAGAGGAGCTTGGATAGAATATGAACAAAGTAATAAAGATGTTTTATATGCTAAATTAGATAGATCAAAGAAAATACCTTTAACTAAATTTATTCAAGCTTTAGGTTTCGATAACAGAAAAGATATAGAACAAGTTTTTGGACAAAATGATTTACTTAATTTAAGTTTTGACAAAGATGATGATTACAATTCTAATGATGCTATTATAGAGTTATATTCAAAATTGCATCAAGGAGAAAAAGTTTCAGCTAATGCTGCCAGAGAATTTGTGAGAAATAGATTGTTTGATCGTAAAAAATATGATTTATCATCTGTTGGAAGATATAAATTAAACAAAAAACTTGATGTTTTGGATAGAGCAGAAAATACTTTTTTAGCTAAAGATTTGATTGATATTAATAATAATAAAATTTTATTAAATAAAGATACTTTTTTAACTAAAGAAATTATTAATGAACTTAAGCAAAAACGTGATTCATTTAGAGTAAAACTGATTAATTTAGAAATTAATTTAGAAAATAAAGTTATAAATTCAGATGATGATTTTGTTTGGACTTATAAGAAGAAAATAGATGATAAAGAAGAAATTTTTATCAAAGATAATATTTTTGATCTTGATACGGGAGAAATATTAATTAAAAAAGATTCTTTATTTAATATTGAAACTATTAATATTTTGGAAAAAAATAAAGATAATATAGAAGAAAAAATAATTAAATATTTTACTAGTAAGAAAAATACCAAGAAAAATAATTTTAAAAATAAAACAGTTTTAAATGAAGTTTTAGATGTTTATGTTTTAGATGAAAAAGAAAATAAAATTTTTGTTAGAATTATAGGAAATAACCAGGAAGAAAATAAAGAAAATATTTCTTTATCTGATATTATCGCAAGTATTAGTTATTATTTAAATCTACATCAAAATGTTGGTAAAATAGATGATATAGATTATTTAGGCAATAGAAGATTAAGATTAGTTGGAGAACTTATAAAAAATCAATTTAGAATCGGCTTAACAAGAGCAGAAAAAAATATAAAAGATAGAATGTCGATTAGTAAATTTGATTCTATTACACCTGGAGGTTTAGTAAATTTTGCTTCTTTATCTATCGTTATTAAAACTTTTTTT
>NZ_VWXM01000013.1 GCF_009268105.1 Candidatus Phytoplasma sacchari | reverse complement strand
GTACAAACCAAGCTTTACAAACAGCCATCCAAGAATACCTAGAAAAACTTCGTCAAGCAGAAAGTAGAGTGACTCAATTAACAACAGACCAAACAAGATTACAAACTGAAATTACTGATTATCCAGAAAAAATTCACCTCTTAGAGACTGAAGTTAATAGATTAGGTGAAGAGAATAAAAGATTGCAAGAAGAAAACAATGATTTTAAAAATGTAAATGATAGTTTAAATGGTGTAATAAATAAATTAGAATTTAATCTTGCTATAATGAAACAACTACTTTCTACTCACAAAATAATTAATGAAAATATAAAAAAAACAAAAGACACACAAGATAATAAAAAAATGATAGAACCATTAAATATTGATTTTGGAGAAGAATATCAAAATATTTTTTTAAAAAATATAATAAATGATCAAAAATTATTAATTATACAAACTAATAATATAATAGATGATTATATACATTTTATTTATAAACTTCATAATAGAATTCAAAATTTAATAAATGATATTAATAGAATGAAATCTAAAAAAATTAGTTTCAACCGAAATTATATTCACACATTTAGAAAGAATGTTCTAAAAAAAATAATATCAAAACAAAAAGTATTTTCTAGTTTACAACAAGAAAATAATTATCTTCAAATTAGAGTACGAGATCAAAAATTATTGATTCAACAAAAAAATGAAATAATAGATTATTTAACAAAATATATTCACAGAACACAAATAAAAATGGAAAATCTAAGAATTAATAAAGTTTATCTAATTGATAGAGCTAATCTTTAAAATAAAAAAATTAAAATAATATATTAAAGTTTTATTTTATAAATAATAATATAAAATATATTTTATTTTATAAATCTTATACAAAAAATAATTATTAAATTAACGAAAAAAAATAAAAAGGCAATTTGTTTTACCTTTTTATTTTTATTATGTGTTTATTTTTTACTTATTTGAATAATCAAAATTATTTTAAATTATTTTTTAAAAATAAATTTATATTGAAATCATAAATTATTTTTTTTTATAGATAAAAAAATTATAATTCAAATATATTGGAATTATGTTTATTTATTTTTTTAAATATAAAAAAGTTTTTAATAATAATAAATAATTAAAATAAATTATTATTTAAATCATATTACAAATAAAAATTTTAATATATTTTTATTTTTTTATATTAATTTATTTAGAAAAATATAAATAAAAAATAATTAAAAAATTCATAACAATTTATTAAAATCTTTTTATTTTTTTAACTTTTAATTATTTTTTTATATTTTTCTAATGTTTTGTTATAACTATTAGTTTCAATAATCATTTTTTTAATAAAACTATTATCTAATTGAATTTCTTGAAAAAAATAATCTTTTTCATCAAAATATACTAAAAAATAAGACTTTAAAGATTCAGAACAATAAATTTTACATTGAATTTTAGAAAAATAGTAAGGAGGAATTTTTTTAGTTTTTTTTAATTTTTTCCAAAAAATAATATCTTCTGTTTTTAAAGGACATTTTATTTCTAACATTGTTTCAGATTCAGAATGATAACCATCTAAATGAGATATGAAATTGTTTTTAATAAAAACTGCAGGTTCATAATTTTTTTTTTTAAAAATACTAAAAAAAAGATTAGCATGAAGTTTTGTTTTCTTCTCTACATCTAATTCTTCTTCAATATAAAAGTAATTTTCTGATATTTTTTTTTTAATTAATTCTTCTTTACGGAAACGAGGATGAAAACCCATAATTATACTTATTTCATGATCATTTATATATTTTTCATGATATTTAAACCATTCACAACTATAAGGTTTTAAATCTATTTTCATAATAATAATTTTCCTCATAATAATTATTTTAAATAATATAAAACAATAAAACATTTAAAATTTATTTAAATAAAAAACATTTAACTTATTTTTTTAAAATTTTTAAGATAATTTTTTCAAAATAAAAACTTTTATATTTATTAATTTTTTTATTCTTAGTTATTAGAGGTTTAGGAAGATGAAAGTTACTATAAATATCTACCGTATGAATTTTTTAGGCATTGGTTTTATAATAAAAAAAATAATTATTTTTTTTGGTAGGATTTAAGAAGTTTTTTTGTTGATAATATTTTATAAAAAATCTATCTAGATATAGATATTAAAACATCAAAAATTATAAACTTCTTAGATTAATAGAACAAAATATTAGTTAATTCTATTAATAATGCTATTGTTATTCTTTTTTTCTTTAGCTTTTTTTAAAAAATTATCCGTGATTCATGTTTAATTCGCAAAATAACTTTAGGTTAAACTATTTTACCTTTTATATACTTTTTATTTTTATAATATACTAAAATTATTTCTTCTTTTTTTTAAAAAATAAGATATCTTTTTTAATAATATTATTATATTATTAAAAAATTTTTTTTCTCATTTTTTGGAATATTTTTACGTTATATATCTATAATTTGGCGTAACTAATAATTGTTTTTCATTCATATATTTTTATACCATAAATATATTTTTTATAATTTTTAAAAGATATGTGATATAAAAAATATTATTATATTTATGGAATATCTAATTTAAAAAAATAATAAAAATTTTTAAATATTTTAAAATTAAAAAAGATAATATTTATTTATAAAAAAATAACCAAAACTATTTTTATCAAAATTAAAAAATTATATAATATAGAATTAAATAATATAAAATTAAAAAAAGTTATTATGATAAGTATTATCCAAAAATTAAATTTGAAATATAAAAAATAGATTTGTATATTTTTTTTATTATATTATATGAACAATAAAATAAAAAATTTATAAAAAAATATTTTAAAAAATGTCTAAGTAGTATATAAATAATAAATAAAAATTTTGATTATTATATATTTTTTAATTATTTTTTCAATAAAAAATTAACAAAAAATTATAAATAAATTTAACTTTATAATTAATTAAAATTTATAAAGAAATTTTTTATTTTTTATAAAGAAATTTTTTATTTTTTAAAAATATATTATGTGATTATTATTTTTAAGTAATTTTATTATTAAATTTATTAATACTAATTTTAAGATTTAATCTGTAATTTTTTAAAATATTATTTTTTATTATCTAATTTTTTAATATGATTTTTTTATTTATATTTGTTTTCTTTTTTTATAAAAAAATATTCTATATTGAAAAAATATTCTATATTGAAAAATTGAAAAGATAATTTTTTTATTTTTATAAAAACAAAATTATTTAATGTAATTTTATTGAAATAGTTTTCAAGTTTAGGTAAATAATTAAAAAATTAATTTGATTTGTATTTTCCTTATTTTAAAATGCATTTTTTCTTTTTTATTATAATTTTTTTATTTTTCAAAAATTTTTTATTTTTCAAATTTAATAAAAAAATAAAATTTATAAAAATATTTAGTAACTTAAAAATAATATAAAATATAAAAAAATTAAAAAAAATTAAAATTAATAAAATATCCAAATTAAACTAAAATATTTTAAATTAAATTTATTTAAACCAAAATTACATCATTATTTTTACAGATAATTTTAAAAGTGTCAAATTTTTAATATATATTTACTAATTAAAATTATTTTTTTTATTTGAATTACTAAAATATATTTGAATTTATCATTTCTTTTTTAAAAAAAATTAAATAAAATATATTAATAAAATATATTAATAAAATATATTAATAAAATATATTTTGATAATAAAATAATTTGATAATACATCAAACTTAAAAAAGATCGAATAACTATTTAAAAAGTTATTTATAAATAAATTAATATAAATTTATTTTAATTTTAATTATTATGTTTTTATTTGGTTTTTTAAATTAATTGTTTATTTAAATAAAAAAATAATATATTTATCTGGTATTTTAAAAAGAATAAAATATAATTATAAAATATAATCAAATATATTCTTTTATCAAAAATTTTTTCGGTTTATTTATAATTAATGAATAAAATTATACTTTTTATTCTTTGAATTTGATAAAATTTAGCTTATTTAATAAAATAATAGTGAATTTATTAAAATATTTTATATATACAAAATTAAAAATAATTTTTGTTATTGATATTTGTTTAAAATTTGTTATAATTAGTTTAATTTGTTTTTTTTAATATATTTTTTTGTTTTATAATCTATTTTACTGAAATTTTACCTTAGTTTATAAGAGGATATATTATGAAATATATCTAGTAGTTTATTTTTGATTTTTAATTTTTTGAAATTGTTATTCTTTTTAATAATTAAAGCTAATTATTAAGTTATTTTTTAAATTAAATTAATTATCTCGTTTATATTTGGAAATTTGCTAACTTGATTCTAAAATAGTATATATATTAAAAAATATTTTTATATTTTATTTAAAAAAATAAATAAATAAATTATTTTTTTATAATGAGAAATTTTAAAAAAAAGTAATTTTTATTATAAATAAAATTTCTATATTTTTGTATTATTTATATTAAAATATTTTTTTATTTTTTTATTAAATTCAAAATATTTTTTTAATATTTTATTATTTATTAGAAAAATATTTTCATGAAAAAATAAAAAAAGAGGAATAAAATTAAATATAATGTTATTAAAGTATATCTTAAAAAAAATACTTTATTCTTTTTTAATTTGTTTGATAATAGCTATTGTTATATTTGTGGTTATGAGAAAATTTTCTGATCCTGCTTTAGCTTTATTAGGTCATAAAAGTACTGATCAACAAATTAATAAATTAAAAAAAGAATTAGAATTAGACAAACCTTTTGTAGTTCAATTTAAAAATTTTATTAGTAGAATTTTTTTAAAATTTGATTTTGGTAATTCATATATAAGAAGAAATATAAGTTCATTGAAATTATTTTTACCAGCTTTTTTAGTAACTTTAAAAATTTCTTTAATTAGTTGTATTATTTCTTCAATAATAGGTATTGGATTATCCTTTATTTCAGCTTTTTATAGAAATAGCAAAAAAGATTATTTTTTGATTTTAATTTCTATAATTATAATTTCCATACCTAGTTTTTCTATAGGTTTTTTTCTTCAGTATGTTTTAGGTTTGAAATTAGAAATTTTCCCAATATCCGGAATGAGTCATCCTCTTTCATTATTTTTACCAATTACTTCTTTAGTTTTAATGAGTACTTTTATTATTTTTAGAATATCTCGTAATAGTATTAATAATGTTTTAGAACAACCATACATTTTAACTGCTCGTGCAAAGGGGTTATCTGAATTTAGTATTTTACTAAAACATGTTTTAAAAAATGCTATTATACCTGTTGTTACAAATATAATTTTAATACTAAGTTTTATGTTAAGCGGTTCTATTATAACTGAAACCATTTTTAATATAAATGGTCTAGGTAATTTGATTATATCTTCTTTTCAAAATAGAGATTTACCAGTTATCCAATGTTCTATAATTTTTTTATCTTTTTTTATCAGTATTGTTAATATTATTATGGACCTTTTATACTTTTATTTAGATCCTACCATTAGAAAAATATAATATAAAAAAAAGGGGTATTAATATTTTGTTGTTACTTATAAAGAAAAAAATTATAAAAATTTTTAAATTTTATAAAAGGAATAAAATGCTATTTATAGGTTTGTTATTATTAGCATTTTTGTTAATAATTACTTTTATAATACCTTATTTTTATAAAAATAATAGTTCAAGAATAAAATCTTTTAAATGTTTTTTAAAACCAAGCAAAGATCATTGGATGGGAACAGATTGTTTAGGGCATGATTTATTTGAATATATTATTAAAGGGACAAAAATGTCTTTGTATATATCTATTTGCACTGTTTTAATTAGTTCAATTATAGGATGTATTATAGGTATTTTATCTGGTTATTTTTTAGGTTTCTTCAATATTTTAGCTAATTTAATATGTGATTTTATAGTTGTTTTTCCAGATTTTATCCTAGCCTTGTTAATAGTATTGTTATATGGTAAAAGTGTCTGTTCATTAATTTTTGCTATTAGTATTTGTTATATACCTACTTTTGTAAAAAACATGAGAGCTGCTACAATGCAAATTGCACAAAAAGATTTTGTAAAAAGTGCTATTTGTTTAGGAGCAAGTAATTTTTATATTATTAGAAAGCATATTTTTCCTCATATTTTATATACTTTAATCATAAGAATATCATTGAGTCTAAGTAGTATTATTTTATTAGCTGCTTCTTTTGGTTTTATAGGGTTAGGTTTAGATCCATCTATTCCAGAATGGGGTTCTCTTTTGAGCATTAATAAATCATACATTAATATATATCCTAGATTAATATTTTTCCCTATGATTATTATTTTATTAACTAATTTATCTTTTAATTTTATAGCAGAAGGGTTAGTTAATTATTTAAATTATGATCAAAAAAATTTAGATTAAAATATAAATTAAAGTTAAATGGATTTAGAGTTATTATGAAAAAAAAAGTTTTAATAAAGATAGAAAATTTAAATAAGTCTTTTAAAGTTAATAAAATTAATTTTAAAGCTAATAAAAATATAAATTTATCTATTTTCGAAGGAGAGACATTAAGTATTATAGGAGAATCTGGTTCTGGTAAATCTACTTTGAGCAAAATTTTAATGCAATTACAGAAAGCAGATTCAGGAAAAGTTTTTTATTTAAAACAAAATGATTTTTATCAAGATTTGAATGATTTAAATAAAAAAGAAATGAGTTTTTTAAGGAAAGATCTACAAATAATTTTTCAAAATTCTATTACTACATTAAATCCAAAATTTCGTATTAAGGATATTATAGGAGAAGGCTTAATAATACAAAAAAAAGTTAAAAATAAAAAAGATCCAGATTATAATAAAAAAATTATAGAAATAATAAAATTATGTGGTTTAAATATTGACATAATGAATCGTTATCCAAAAGAGTTAAGTGGAGGGCAGAGACAAAGAGTAAATATAGCTAAAACTTTAATTTTAAAACCTAAATTTGTTATTTGTGATGAAATTGTTTCTGCTCTTGATGTAACGATTCAAAAGCAAATTTTAGATCTATTAAATTATTTTAAACATCATTATAATATAACTTATTTATTTATTTCTCATGATTTAGGAGTAGCACGTTATATAAGTGATAGAATAGGAGTGATGTACAAAGGTTATTTAGTAGAATTAGCTGATAAAGAAGTGATATTTAGAAATCCTCTGCATTTTTATACTAAAAAAATGTTAAAAGCTATTCCGAAAATAAATAATTGTTTTGAAAATGATTTATATTTACATAAAGATGAAATAGAAGAAGAAGAATTAAATTTTGAACAAAATGAAAAAAAATACATTTTCCATGAAGTTGAACCAGGTCATTTTGTTTTTAATTATCCTTTGGAGGAATAATAAAATGAGTTTATTAAAAGTTAATGATTTACATACATACTTTAAAATCAAAGACAATATAATAAAAGCTGTTCAAGGTGTTACATTTGAAGTTAAGGAACAGGAAACTTTAGGAATTATAGGCGATTCCGGTTCTGGAAAAAGTCAAATTGCTTTGTCTATTTTGAAATTATTGCAAAAAAATCAGTTTATATTTAAAGGAAAAATTGTATTTCAAGATGAAATTATTTCTGATTTTAATGAAGAAAAAATGAGAAAAATCAGAGGAAATAAGATAGCAATTATTTTTCAAGATCCAATGTCTAGTTTAAATCCTGTTTTAAAGATAAAAAAACAAATTACTGAAATTTTAATTTTACATAGAAAAATGTCTAAAAAAGAAGCTTTCAAAGAGTCTTTAAGTATGTTAGAAAGAGTAGAAATTGTAGATCCACAAAGAGTTTTAAATTCATATCCTTTTCAACTTTCTGGAGGGATGTGTCAAAGAGTTATAATTGCTATGTCATTAGCTTGTAATCCTAAACTCTTAATAGCTGATGAACCTACAACAGCTATCGATGTTTTATCACAAAAAGAAGTTTTGAATTTAATTAAAAAAATACAACAAAAAAATAAAATGGCTATGTTGTTTATTACTCATGATTTAGGAGTTATTTCATCTTTAGTTAAAAACGTTATTGTTTTGTATAAAGGTCAAATTATAGAAAAAGCTCCTGTTTCTATTATTTTAAATAATCCGATACACCCTTATACTCAAAAATTAATAAGTGATTTTTTAATTACAAGCATAAATTACCAACATTATAAAAAAATAAAAACTTTTTTAGATAATAAAAACAATTTGTTTAATTTTAATATATTTAAAAACTACTCAGAACCAGATCCAGATTTTTTCGAAGTAAAAAAAGGACATTTTATAAGATGTAGTTTAAATAAATCTAAATAAAATAATAAAATAAATTTTTTTAATAATTTTAAAAATTCAAAAATATAATTTAGTTTTATATGTTTTATTTAACATTTTTTTAAATTTTGACATTTTTGTTTTATTCAATTCTATAATTAATTTTAATTTTAGTCCCATTTTATTTTTTTCTGAAATAATTAAATATTTTGTTTCTTCTAAATTTTTTTGATTTTTTAAAAGTTCGTCATTTTCTATTTTTTTCTCTATATATTTCGCTAATATTTCATTTTTTTGACATTTTATTTCATCTATTTCTTTTTCAAAATTTTTTATTTCTTTATTTTTGAAACTTGATATTTTGTTTTTTTTAAATTTTGTTATTAGATCAATTAATGATTTTTCTTTTTCGCAAATTTGATATTCCATTTTATCCATTTTTTCTTTTAATGTTTTTATATCGTTTGAAATAACAGATATTTTAATTTTTATTTTTTTTATTTTTTTATTATTTTGAAACACAATTTTTTTATAATTTTTATATTCTTCTTCAAAAATTTTTATTAAAAAATTATCATATTTGTTTATGCTTTTAAAATATGCTCTATAAATTTCATCTATATTTGTTATTTCATTTTTATTATTACTTTTACCCATTATATATTCTTTTTTTTTTATGAAATCCATTTTTTGTTGTAAATCTATATAAGATTCTTCTTCTTCCTCTACTTCTTCCTCTACTTCTTCCTCTACTTCTTCATTAATTTCTTTTCCCCTCAGATCTTCTTTACATAAATATTCATTTTTAGAATTATTAATAATATTTTTATTAGAATAAAATAATATTTTAGATAAAATTAAGATAATTATTAAAATAAGGATTAATATTAAAATATTTTTTTTTATTTTATTTTTTTTTTTTTGCATTTTATTTTCTTTCTATTTTTTAATTTAAAATTTTCTAGTTTCAAATATAATTTTAAATTTAATGATTCAATTTATTTTTTTATCTTTTAATTATTATATATTTTTTTATAAAAATATATTTAATAAAAAATATAAATTTTAATATTTTAAAATTTATATATAATGATATTTTATTATTATATATAAAGTTAAAAGATTTAAAAAACAAGATTTTATTAAATAAAAATAATAAAAACATACTATTTTTTTTAATAATAAAAAATATTTATTTTTTTTTAAAAATTTAGTTAACATAATATACATTATAGGAAGTATTTTTTTAAAAAAAAGTTCGAATATTTCGTAAATTTAATTTTTAATAAAAAATTAATACTTTAAAACTTGTTTATAAGTTAAAAGAACAAAATACAAAAAAATATAATGTTGAAAATAAAATTTTTTTATTTTTTTTAATTAATTTAACTTAATTCAACAAATAAAGTAACTATTTTTATATTTTTTATGATTAATATTTAATTTTTAATAATAATTTATTATTTTAAATAATTTTATATTTTTAAAAAAATATATTAAAAAAATTAATTTATATTTAATAAAAAGCAAAAAAATATTGTTTGAAACTAGATATTTGCAGATGTTAGAAAATAATTTTGTTTAAAAATATTTTTTACAAATTCTTATTAATAAATAAGAATTAATTTTTATTTAATTTAAATAAAAAAAGATATTTTTTTGTCTTAAAAATTATTTTTTAGATTGTTTATAAATTTGTAAATTTAAAATTATTTTGTTAAAATTATTTATAGTATAATTGTTTCTTTAATTTTTTTTAAAAAAATTGTATACTTTTATTTTATTTTTTTAAAAAAATAAAAAAATTAAGAATCATTAATTCTTAAAGAAAAGGGAATTTTATTTATGACTGTTTTTAATTGGATTAGATTAATTTTTGAATTAAATATTGAATTTTCTTTAAAGTTGATTTTATCTTTTTTTCTATTTTTTTGTATTTATAATCTAATTTTTTTATTTTTTTGCTTTTTTGCTTTTATTAAAAATAATTTTTGGAAAAGTTCAAAAATTTCTGAATTTTCTATTAAACAATTTTATTTATGTAATTACAATCATCAATGTAAAATTGCTTATCTTTCTTTTTCTTTCACTTTTATTCATGATATTTTTCGTAAATTTATTAGTTTCGTTCTAACTTCTCTAATAAGAAGAATAGAAACACCTAAAATGATTTTAAATACTTTTATTTCTTTAATGATTAGTGTTTTTGCATTTCTTGTAACATATTTTTTAATTTACTGTTTTTGTATATTTTTAAAAAATATCTTTTTAAAATTAAAAAAAAGAAGTTTTTGTTTTCCAAAAAAAAGTTTTCGTTCATTGTACCAAGAATATATTTTTTATTTTGTAGATAATATTCATTTTTGGTTTTTAATTATGATATGGTTTTTAGTTCATAATCTTTGTTATTCAATATATGAAAGAATTTTTTGGGATTTTTTACATGATTTGATCTTATTTTCTTTTGTAGGATGGTTTTCAAATTTTTTATTTTAAATTATTTAAAAATATTTTATTATTTTTATTTTTTTAACTAATTTTTACTTTTTTTAAAATTAAAATAAAATTTAGAGTTTAAGGATATATATAATTATGTATAATATTTTGAGTAAAAAATATTTAAAAATAGTTTTTAAGTATCATTTAAAATTTTTTATTGTTTATTTTTTGCTTTTTAATTTATTTTTTTTATTTTATTTTATAATAAAATTTTTTATTTTATTTTTACAAAAAAGAATAAACTCAGAAAATTCAAAATGGGAATGTTTTAAAATATTATTAAAAAATTTTTATTTAAATTATTATTTTTTTTGTTTTTCTATTGGCGCTTATATATGTTTATATTTGTTTAGTTTTCATTTATCTGGTATGTTATTACACCATTTTTATTATATTTTTTCTGGGGTTGGTATTCATCAATCTTGCTTATCTTGCTTATTGTTTTAATTCCTCAAGTTATAAAAAAATCCTTATTAATTAAGTTATTAATTTTATAAAATAACAAATAAAATTAAACAATGGAATAAAACAAATATATAAACGAAAAAATAGTTGATAAGGATTTATTATTATCTATATAAAAGTTACTTAGCTAAATTCAGTAAGTTATTCTAAGTTATTCATTGATATATTTTTATTTATTTTTTTATTTTTTCTACAAAAAAATAATTTTTAAATTTTATTTTTTTATTTGTTTGTAATAAAAAAATAACATTAAAAATAAACTTATTATTTTTAATAAATTATACTTTAAAATTTTAAATTTATTTTCTATTATAAGTTTTATAAAAATAAAATTACACAAAATAATAAGATGAATAGTAAAAATTAAAAAAACAAAAAATTTTATTCAAATAAATCAAAGTTTTATAATATAAAGAAGATTTTTTTATTTTATTTAATTTTTTTTATGATGGAAAATAAAAGAAGTCAATATTAGGAATAAAAATAATGCAATATATTTATTAATATTTAAAATGATTTTATTAATTATATCTTTATAATAATTTTTTTCTTCAAATTAAAATACCTCTGGATTATTATTTCATTTCCTTTTTCTTTATATTTTTATCTACAATTTTATGTAAAAAATGATGTAACATATCGATTTGATGATATACAAATTGAAAGCGCGATAATTATCTCTAACTTTTAAATTTTTAAATTATTCTAGAGAAATTTTTTTAATTAAATAAAAATCAAAAGTTTGAAAATTAGGTTTAAGAATTTGTATCAATCCAAATGCACTACTATAATTTAAGGGGAGAAAATTAAGATTTTTTTTTATAAAATTAAAATTATGTCGTATAAAAAACACAAAATAAGATAAAAATATTAATGTTCTATAAAATATAATTTACTATTAATTTTATATACAAAAATTTTTTTATTTTTATTAATAAAATATGTTAGTAAAAAAATAATTTTTTAAGAGTAACAAATATTGAATATATTTTTTCTTAATTTAAATTTGAATTTATTTAATTATCTATCAATATTAGATGAAA
Organism: Candidatus Phytoplasma sacchari; assembly: GCF_009268105.1. Classification (GTDB taxonomy): domain Bacteria; phylum Bacillota_I; class Bacilli_A; order Acholeplasmatales; family Acholeplasmataceae; genus Phytoplasma; species Phytoplasma sacchari. The sequence continues at coordinate 627 of NZ_VWXM01000013.1, read as the reverse complement.
AGTAATAAAAAAATAAAATTCTCTCTTTGATCAAAAAAATAAGATAAAGATAAATTGTGTAATTTATATTAATTTTTTTAAAATAAAAAAATAATATTAAATCAAAAAATAAATGAATTTACATATTTACTTATTAATCTAAAAAAAGTTTTTATATTATAAAATTTTTTCAATATTATTTGATATTTTTTTGATATTTATTATATTTAAAAAAATTATTTAGATGCTATTTTTTATTGATAAATTTATAAATATAATAATGATAATTTTTTCTTATTATCTTTAATATTTTGATTAATAATATTTTTTATATATTTTTTATTTATTTTTTTATCATTCATTTATTAATTTTGACAAAAATTATTTATTAAAAATTTATAAAGAAAGAAACAAATTTTTTTTTAAATTTATTTAGTTTAATGATTATTTTTATTTTTTTGATGAACGATAATTATATCTTTGCTATAAATAATAACAATAATATTAATAATCCATCTTTTATTATTTTTTTGTTTTTGATTATAACGACTTTAATATAAAAAATAAAGAAATAAATTTAAGCTGTTTTTGAAAATTATCAGATTTCACTTCAAATTTAAACTTAATTTTAGATTTAGATTTTAAAAG
>NZ_VWXM01000012.1 GCF_009268105.1 Candidatus Phytoplasma sacchari | reverse complement strand
TTTTAGCTAATTTAAAAATATTGAAAATATTTTCTGTTAAAATAATAATTACATGTCTTTTTTTAGAATTGTATAATAATTTGACTTTTTCTAAGATTTCTTCTTCTGAAATGGGAAATTCTGGTGTTATAATGATGTCTACACCTTTAGCTATTCCTCCGTACAAAGCTAAATCACCTTTATTTCTTCCCATAACTTCAATAATACTACATCTATTATGAGAAATAGAAGTATCTCTTAATTTTTCTATAGTTTGTGTAATATTGTTTACTGCTGTGCTAAAACCAATTGTAAAATCATTATAGTTAATGTCATTATCAATAGTAGCAGGAATAACTATGCATTTTAATCCTAATTTACTTAAAACAAAAGCACCTTTATAAGAACCATTACCTCCTATAACTATAAGAGTTTCAATATCTTTTTGTTTTAAATTTTGAAAGCATTTTTTTCTAATTTCTTCATTTGTTTTAAATTCTTTAAAACGAGAAGTTCCTAAAAAAGTTCCGGAAACATTTAATATTCTGTTTGGAAAATTTTTTTCTAATAATTCTTCTATTTGATTTTTATATAAGCCTAAAAAACCATCTTTAATTCCATATATTTTATATTTTTCTTTTGCTGTTAAAAAAAATGTTCTAATAACTGCATTCATTCCAGGTGCGTCTCCCCCTGAAGTCAAAATAGCTATTTTTTTAAATTCTTTTTCTTTTTTTAATTCCATTTTATATTTATAAACTTTCTTTTTAACTTTTATTGACAGAACCAAATAATAATAATTTATTTTGAATAGCTCTTTTAATAGATAAATAACCTGGTTTTAGTAATTCGATCGTATTAAAACCTTTATTTAATAAATCTTTACCTTCTTCGATATATTTTCTTATAGATTTAGCAAAAACAATTTGGAATTCAGTATTTATGTTAATTTTGACAACTCCAAAAGAAATAGCTTTTTTGATCATATTATCTGGTATTCCTGTTCCTCCGTGAAGAACTAAAGGGATTTTATTTTCAGTATTTATTGAAATTTTTTTAAAAGCTTGAAAATCTAGTCCTGTCCAATTATTTGGATATTCTCCATGAATATTACCTATACCTATTGCAAGCATGTCGATACCTAATTTTGATATTTCCAAACATTCATCTGGATTGGCAATATTATGTTTTCCTATTATATTATCTTCTTTTCCTCCTATTGAACCAACTTCTGCTTCTATCAAAACATTTTTTTTATTACACATTTCTTTAAGTTTTTTTGTTTTATGTAGATTAATTTTAAAATTATAATTACTTCCATCAAACATTATAGAATTAAACCCAGCTCTCAAGGCCTTTTTAGCTCCTTCAAAGGAACCATGATCCAAATGGAGTATAATAGGTACAGAAATTTTGTAAAATTTTTTTAGTTCTTTAACTAAACAAACTACAGTTTTAAAACCACCCATATATTCAACACTTTTTTCAGAAACACCTAAAAAAATTGGTGAGTTTAGTTCTTCTGCTGTTTTTAAAACAGTTTTAATTAATTCTAAATTGTATACGTTAACTTGAGCAATAGCATATTTTTGTTCAAAAGCCTTTATTATAATTTTTTTATATGAATAAAACACTAGAAATACCTTCTTCTCTTCTAAGAATAAAAGTTTTATAAAATTAATTTTTCTATTTTTTTTAATAAATTATTTATTTTTTTTAATATCTATATATTTCACAATATCTCTTATATTTTTGCATTGTTGTATTTTTTCATCTTCAATTTTTAAATTAAATAATTTTTCTAATTCTATTACTAATTCTACAGCATCAAAAGAATCTAAAAATAAATCTTCTTTTATTCTAGTTTCTAAAGAAATTTTTTCTTTTGGTATTGATAATTTTTTAGAAAATATTTCTTGTATTTTTTTAAAAGTCATCATAATTTTATTATCCTTTTTTCTCTAATTTTTAATTTTAAAAATTTAATTTTTTTATTTTTTTATATTTTATCTATAATATTTGCTATTTGATAATTTTATTCTATCTGTTTTTTATAAGATATAATTATATAAATTTTTATAATATTAAGATAACAACATTTTTTTAATTTTTTAAAAAATTTCAAATTATTAATTACAATTATTAAGGAAATATAAATAAAAATACTTATAATTATTAAATAATTTTGTTGATAGTAAATTTTTTTTTAGTACTTATATTTTTAATGATCTAATATAAATTAGTTTAAGAAATAATTTTTATTTTAAATATAAAAAAAATTTATTAATTATTAATTCTTTCATAATAATAAAAGATAATTTATTTTTTTTATAAATTATATTTATTTTACATTATTTTATTTAATTTATTTTTCTAAATAATTACATTTTTATTTTTAAATTTTATTTTTTTAATATAAATTAAAAATTTTTTTGTTTTTTTCTAATTTAGTTTTTAGTTTTTTTGTGTCATAATAAAGATAGAAATGAAGATCATTATATAATTTAAAAAAATTATAAACAAAAAAATAGAGTAATATAAATATATATTTCATTATTTGAATTATTAAAATATATAACTCTTCTTTTTTTTGTTCTAATTTCATAAAAATAAACAAAATTATAAAAAAAGTATAATGTTTATTTCATTGTCTAAATAAAAAAACTATTTAATTGCGCCAACAATTATATAGTTTTTATGATAAAAGGATGATTTTTATGGAGAAAATTATTTATTTTATTTCAAATTTTGTTGTAAAATTAAAAAGTTTGATTATTACTTTTTACGGTTACATTATAACTCAATATTATCATTTAATAAATATTAAGAGAGTTGATTTTAAAAATTTTTCTAATATTATTTCTAATATAAATTATCTTTTTTGGTTCTTAATTGGTTTTATTCATTTTTATTTTGTCATTATTGTTTTTATTTTTATTCAAGATATTTTTGCTTTCTTTTTTATTTTATTTAAGTCATTTTTTCTTTTTTTCAAAAGAATTTTTATTTTTTTATTTAATTTGTTCTATTTTCCCTTTAGAATTTTTTTATCAAAATTATCAAAATCAAATAAAAATGAAGCAAAAGACAATTTATGTAACTTAAAATATTATCAATTAACTAATGATATAAAAAATATAATTAATAAGGAAATTATTAAAAATTTATACTTAAAAGATAAAATATTATCTTCTTCTAAAAAAGAAGGAGATAAAAAAAATGAATAAAAAAAAGAAGAAAATAATTATTTTGAACTATCTTTTTTTCTTATATATTATATTTTTATTTTTTTTAATTCTTTTTTTATTATTTTTATTTATTTTTTCATTTTTCCCAAATTTAAATTTTTCTTTTGGTTTGTCTTCAAAAAAACCATCACATTTTTTAAATTATTCTACTTCTTTATCTCCTTTTGAGGTAAATTTTTCTAAATCAAAAAAAATTTTCACAGAAAATAATAAAAGATTGATGGAAAAATCATCAGGTTTGTCGTCTTTTCGTAATTTTCAAAAAAATAAAATAAAAAATAGAGTTTTAAATTTTTTAAAAAAAAATAATGTTGATATTATTTCTTTAGATAATGACCAAATTCAAAGTTTAGATAAAATAATTAATCAATTTTATAATTTTAAAAATCATAATTTTGAAGGCAAAAATTTTCATGAAAATTTAAATAAATTGAACGAGCAAATAACTAATCTAAAAAAAATATTTAATATTAATAACGATAAATTATTTTTATATTCTTCTCCTCAGGTTTATACTGAAGATATTTCTACTTCAAATCTTAATAATTATTCGAATAAATCTAAATATTCGTCTTTATTGTCTGATTTTTTTGATATAACTGGTATTTTAATGGATAATTTACATAAAAATTCTGTTAAAGGATCAAGGATTGTTTCGCCTTTGATATCATCAAGAGGAATTGTATTTAATATTTTTTGATTTTTAAAAAAAATTTATTATTTTTTCTAAATTATTTTTAATTTAAAAATATTAAAAATTTATCTTTTTTATTATATTAAATTTTTTACTAAAAAAAATAAATTCTAAATGATTAATTTTAATTTATTTTTTTGTCTTTTTTAAATTATTATATTTGACTTTATTTTGAAAAATGCTATCATAATATCAAAAATAATTTTTTAAAGATGTTGAAATTTTATGATAATGTCTTTTTTCATATTTTTAAATTTTTGTATTTTTATTTATGTATTTATTTGATAAATATAATTTTAAATTTAAATTATTAAAAAAATAAATTTTTTAATGACAAAAAATAACATAATTTGATATAAAAAAATAAAATAATATAAATTTTATAGAAAAAAATTATTATAAAGATTTTTTTTAAAAAAAAGATATGAAAAAAAAAGATATGAAAAAAAAATATATGAAATTATTTAAAAATATAAATATTTATTTATCTATTTTAATTTTTTTATTAATCTTTTTATTATCTTATTTATTATTTAAATATCAAAAATGCTTTATATTGAATAAGATTTTAAAAGAAAAATTAAACTATATTTTTGAAAATCAATATGATGATGAAATAGTTAAAAATGATTATAATAAAAAAAATGAATCTAAAATAGATGAAAAAGAAAATGATTTATTTTTAGAAGAAAAAATAAAAAAAAGAAATAATCATTCTTTAACGATGATAGAAGAAGAAGAAAAAATTTTTTATCCTGTAAATTCTATCAAATTTTTGAAATTTGATGAATTAGTTGGTTTTCAAGAAGAAAAGAAATTTTTAGAACATTTTGTAGATTATGTTTTAAATAAAGATAAAGAAAAATATAAAAATATAGGTTTAATAGAACCACCTTTAGGTGTTTTGTTATATGGAATTTCTGGTACAGGAAAAACAACTTTAGCTAGGGCTTTAGCACGAGAGACTAATTTACCTTTTTTTGAAGTTTCCAGTTCTTTATTTTCTCAAAAATATAAAGGAATAGCTCCTCAAATGATAAAAGATCTATTCCAAAAAGCTCGTGAAGAAGCAATAAAAAATAATGGTTCTATTATATTTTTAGATGAATGTGAAACTATTTTTATAAATTTAGAAAATTTACAATTAGGTTCAGAAACAGCAAATGTTGTGAATCAATTTAAAACAGAAATTACTTCTATATGTAATGATCCTTTAAAACCAGTTTTTATAATTGGCGCCACTAATCATATAAATCAAATAGATGAATCTATTAAATCTAGATTTACATATCATTTAGAAGTGAAGCCAGGAAGTAAACAAGAAAGAGAAAAATTTTTGAATTTTTTAATTGAAAAAAGACAAAACCCTTATAGCTCAGAAGCTAAAAAATATTTATTAGAAGTAATTAATGAATTTTTAGAACAATTACCTCCTGAAAAGTATTTTTTAAAAGCAAACAGAACTTTAGAAAATATTTTGAAGACAACAGTTTTTGTTTTTGTTAATAATAGAGAAGATTTAAAAAATAAAATTTTTAGAAAAGAAATTAATAAAGAAGATTTACAGAAAGCCTTTCAAGTAGTTATAAATTTAAGTAATTTAGATTGTTTAGATAAAATAGAAAATAGTTTAAATTCAAATTCAAAAAAATAATTAAAATAGAATTTTTTATATTAATATTAAATTTTTTTATTTTGAAAATGAAAATTAAATAATAAAAATATTTTATTTTTTATGTTATAAAAATTATTTTAAAAAAATTTTTTATTTGTTATCCTAAGAATGGAATTGTTTAATTAAAAATGAAAAAATTAAAAAAAAAAGATTTTGAAATTTATAAAATAATAGAAAGTGAAAAAAAAAGACAGGAAGAAAATTTAGAATTAATAGCTTCAGAAAATTTTGTTTCTTCTGCTGTTTTAGAAGCTCAAGGGAGTATTTTAACTAATAAATATGTTGAAGGTTATGTTAAAAAAAGGTATTACAATGGATGTGAATTTGTTGATAAGATAGAAAGTTTAGCTATAGCAAGAGCTAAAAAATTATTTAACGTTAAATTTGTTAATGTTCAACCTCATTCTGGTTCTCAAGCAAATATGGCTGTTTTTCAAGCTTTATTAAAACCAAACGATCGTATTTTAGGTATGTCTTTGGATTCAGGAGGTCATTTAACCCATGGTTCTAAATTTAATTTTTCAGGTAATTTTTTAAATTCATTTAGTTACAGCGTATCAGAAAATGAAATAATTGATTATGAAAATGTTAGAAAAATAGCTCATCAAATAAAACCTAGGCTTATTATAGCAGGTGCTTCTTCTTATCCTAGAAAAATAAATTTTTTAGAATTTAAAAAAATAGCTGATGAAGTAAATGCTTATACAATGGCAGATATTGCACATATAGCTGGTTTGGTTGCTTGTAATCTCCATCCTTCTCCTTTTTTAGCTAATTTTGATGTAATTACTTCTACTACTCATAAAACTTTAAGAGGACCTAGAGGAGGAATTATATTAAGTGATAATGAAGAAATTATGAAAAAAATAAACAAAGGAGTTTTTCCTGGTATACAAGGAGGAGCTTTAATGCATGTTATAGCTGCCAAGGCAGTTGCTTTCAAAGAAGCTTTAGAAGAAGAATTTATTTTATATCAAAATCAAATTTTGAAAAATTCTAGAGTATTGGCTAATACTTTTATTCAAATGGGTTATCGTTTAATTAGCGGAGGAACTGATAATCACTTGATATTAATAGATGTTAAATCTAAAGATAAAAATTTAAATGGAAAGATAGCTGCTGATGTTTTAAACGAAGCAAATATTACTGTTAATAAAAATTCTATTCCTTTTGATAAAGAAAAAATATTTGATTCTAGTGGTATAAGAATAGGAACGCCTGCCATGACAACAAGAGGTTTTAAAGAAAAAGAATTTATCCAAATAGCTTATTTAATTGATGAAGTTTTGAGTAATTATCAAAATAAAAATATTATTTCAAATGTTAAAAAAAAAGTTATTTTTTTAACTAGTCAATTTCCTTTAAATTAAAAATTTTATTTTATAATTTAATATTTTTAAAAATAAAAACTTTACTTAAAAATATTTTTTTATCATAATTTAATTTTAAGTTTAAAATTATTTATTATTTAATGTCTTTTAAAGTTTAAAAAATAATAATTTTTAATTTTTTTGATTATCAGTTATTTTTAATGTATGTTATAATTAAAGATATGTGTTTATTTTAAATGTTAAAATATTAATTTAAATTTAATAAGGATTTTTTATGAATAAAAATATAAAAAAAAAAAAACAGCCTCCAATATATAAAATAGAAGTTATTTGTGATACTTGTAAGCAAAAACATGTAATTAACACTACTGTTTCAAAAATGAAGATAGATACTTGTTCTAATTGTAATTCTGTTTATAATAATTCTCAAGAATTTGTTACTGTAGCCGGTCAAGTGGATAAGTTTAATAAGAGATATAACTTAGAAAATAAAAAAATAAAAAATTTAGATTTAGATAAAAAAGAAGAAAAATAAAAAAGAGATATATTCAATAATTTTTTATAAATAATTTTTTTCAATGAAAATATATGAAAGGTTTTTAGAATAATGACTTCCGGTAATATGGGTTTTATAGAAGTTATTTGTGGTCCTATGTTTGCTGGCAAGACTACAAAATTAATTGAAAAAATTAAACTTTTACAATTTAATAATTTTAATTTTTTAGTTTTTAAACCAATTATTGATAATCGTTATTCTTTAAAAAAAGAGTTAGTTACTCATGATTTGATAACTTTCCCTTCTTTAGTATTATCTCATAGTAAAGAAATTTTAAAATTTGTAGAAGACAAAACAAATACTTTATTTATAGATGAAGCACAATTTTTTGATAGCGATATTGAATATATTTTGAATGATTTATCTTATAAAGGAATTAATATTGTTATTAGCGGATTGGAGTTAGATTTTTGCGGAAGACCTTTTGGTTCGATGCCTTATTTTTTATCTATAGCAGATAGAGTTATCAAATTAAAATCACGTTGTGTTGTTTGTCAAAATGATGCTTCTAGAACTCAGAGAATTTTGCCAAATGGTAAATGTCCTGATTCTAGAGAGAAAATTATTTTGGTAGGCAGTAATCAATATCATGAGCCTCGTTGTAAAAAATGTCATGTTTTTTTGTAAATAGTAAAATAATTTTTAATAGAAATAATAGAGATTTTTTAAAAAAAATGTTATTATAATAGAGTTTTATGAAAATGGAAAAAATAGGTCAAAAAAAGCATTTTTTTTTTATGAGAGAAGCTTTTAAAGAAGCAAAAAAAGCTTTTTACAAGAATGAAGTTCCTGTTGGATCGATTGCTGTTTTAAGAGATAAAATTATTGCTAGAGCTCATAATAATATTGAAAAAAAAAAAAAGTTTTTTGCTCATGCTGAATTTTTAGTTTTAAATAAATTAAACCAAAGAATAGATAATTATAAATTCGAGGATATTAGTATTTATACCACTTTAGAACCTTGTATAATGTGTATGGGAGCTTTAATTCAATTTAGAATTAAAAAATTGTATTATGGTGCTAATAATATTAAATCAGGTTTTCATATTTTGTTATCATGTAAAAATTCTTTTATATCAAAAAAGATATATGTAAAATCAGGTTTTTTAGCTGAAGAGAGTTCTTCTATTTTAAAAGAGTTTTTTTGTAATTTAAGAAAAAAATAATTTATTTTTTTAATATTTTTGTTAAGCTTTTTCTCAAGTTATTATTCAATTGAAAAAAAATTAATCTGGTCAGAACTTAATTGTAGCAGCCATAAATTTTAATTTAATGTGGATAATAACTTGAGAAAAAGCTTAACAAAAATATTAAAAAGAGAGAATTATTTTTCAATGCTAAAAAATTTTTTTATAAAAAAATTTAAAATTTTACTTTTTCCTAAAATTTTTAATAGTATCTCAAAAGATGAATGTTTTTTTAAAAAAGATGAATTTTTTTTAAATGGAGAAAAGATTAATATTGTTTTTTTTTATTTACATCAAACAGAATATTATAATTATTTTTTAGATATGAAGCAGTATGTTGTATGGACCATTAAAGACAATATTTGTCGTGTTTTTATTGAAAAAGAATATTATCAAAAATTTGAAGAATTTTATGAAAAAGAAATAAATATAATTTATGCTAATTTTCTTTACAATTTGTTAAAAAAACGTATTTACTTAATATACACAAATATTTTATATTGTTTAAATTTTTCTTTTTTGTCTTTGATTTTGTTTTTTTTATTTAAAAATTTATTTTTTTTAGAAAAATTATTATTTTTTTTGTCTTTTTCTTTTGTTGTATTATTATTTATTTTCATTATTTTTTTTATGATTAAAAAACAAATCAAAATTTTTTATGATTTTAAAAAAGATATTTTACGAGAAACAATTGAAAAAACTGAACTTTTTTTAGGAAAAGAAAAATTTAAAAATATTTTGAAACAACAAAAATCGTTTTTTATTAAATAAATTTGAATTAACAAAATTATATCTATTTAGTTTTTAAAAAAATAGGAGATATTAAAAACATGAATTATGAAAGTATTGTTATTGGAGGCGGTCACGCAGGTGTAGAAGCAGCCTATGTATTATCTAAAAAACATAAAACTTTACTTATAACAGGAAAAATAGATCAAATATCTTTTTTACCTTGTAATCCTTCAATAGGAGGCCCGGCTAAAGGTGTTGTAGTTAGAGAAATAGATGCTTTGGGTGGTTTAATGGGTAAAACAGCTGATTTATCACAAATACAAATAAAAATGTTAAATACTTCAAAAGGACCTGCTGTAAGAAGTTTAAGAGCTCAAATAGATAAAATTAAATATCCTAAAATTGTTTTAAGTTTTTTAAAACAGAATTCTAATTTATTTTTTTTAGAAGGATTGGTAAAAAACTTAATTATTGAAAATAATGTAGTCAAAGGCGTAAGATTACAAGATAATACTGTTATTTATAGTAAAGTTGTTATATTAACTACAGGTACATATTTATCTAGTAAGATTTTGATTGGAAAAAAAGTAATTAATAAAGGACCTAACAATTCTCCCACAATATATGATATAAGTTATCAGTTGAAAAAAGAATATGGTTTTGAAATTATACGTTTAAAGACGGGTACACCACCAAGAGTTAAAAAAAATACAATAGATTATAGTCAAACTATAATTCAAAAAGGAGATGATGTACTTCAAACTTTTACTTCTCCTTCTATAATAAAAAAATTAGGAATTCAAAAACCTTGTTTTTTAGTTTATACTAATAGTCAAACTCATGATTTAATAAGAAAAAATTTAACCCAGTCTCCTATGTATAGTGGTTATATCCAAAGTAAAGGCCCAAGATATTGTCCTTCTATAGAAGATAAAATAGTCAGATTTTGTGATAAAGAAAGACATCAAGTTTTTATAGAGCCAGAAAGTTTGGAATCAGAAGAAATGTATTTACAAGGATTATCTACTTGTATGCCTGAAGAAATACAACATCAAATTTTAAAAACTATTCCAGCTTTAGCAAAATCAGAAATTGTGAAATATGCTTATGCAATTGAATATGATGCTTTTAATCCAAATCAATTAAAATATAGTTTAGAAACTAAAAAAATTAGAAACTTATTTTTTGCTGGACAAATAAACGGAACTAGTGGTTATGAAGAAGCTGCCTGTCAGGGACTAATGGCTGGTATTAATGCTAGTTTAAGAATAGAAAATAAAGATATTTTTGTATTAAATAGAAAAGAATCGTATATTGGTGTTTTAATAGATGATTTAATTAATAAAGGTACTTATGAACCTTATAGATTATTAACTTCTAGAGCGGAGTTTCGTTTGCTTTTGAGACATGATAATGCTGATTTGAGATTAAGCCATTATGCTTATAAAATGGGGTTTATAGATAAAAAAAAATATAAAATAGTTAAGAATAAAAAAAATATTATTGATTTTTTAAAAGAAGAAATAAAAAAAATAATAATATTCCCTACATTTCAGAATTTGTCTTTTTTACATCAATACAACTCTTCTAATATTAGAGAAAATATTAGTTTGTATCAATTGTTGAAAAGAACTGAAATAAATTCAAATGTTTTAGAATTTTTTCTTGATAAACAATATGATAAAGAAATATTAGAACAGTTGGTTATTCAAATTAAATACGAAAATTATATTTTAAAAGCAGAAAAAGAAGCAGAAAAATTGATTTTTTTAGAAAATAAAAAAATACCTCATAATATTAATTATGAAAATATTAATAATTTATCCATGGAAGCCAAAGAAAAATTAGTTTTAGTTAAACCTAATAATTTAGGACAAGCATCAAGAATTTTAGGTATCAATCCTTCAGATATTTCGATTCTTAATATTTATTTAATAAAATTTCAAAATCAGATTCAAAAAGATAAATTATGATATATGATAATTTACTTAGAAAAAGTTTTAATTTAGATTTTTTTCAACTTAATCAATTAAAAAAATATTATTTTTTTTTAAAGATGTATAATAAAAAAGTTAATTTAACTTCTTTATTATCTGAAAGAGATATTTATATAAAACATTTTTATGATTCTTTGTTAATTTCTAAAATGATTAATTTGAAAAAAACAAAATATTTATGTGATTTAGGTAGCGGAGCAGGATTTCCTGGTATTCCTCTTAAAATTTTTAATCCTCATTTAAATGTTTTTTTAATAGAGTCTATTACAAAAAAAACTGTTTTTTTAAATAAAATAATTTCTATTTTAAATTTATCTAATATTTTTGTTTTTAATCAAAGAATAGAAGAACATAAAAGAAAATATAATCTTGTTATTACAAGATCACTTGGCAATTTGAATGTTATATTCAAATTATCTTCTTTTGTATTAAAGAAAAAAGGTTTTTTGATAGCTATGAAAGGCCCTAAATATATAAAAGAAATGGAAAATGTAAAAGATATTTTTTCTTTTGTTTTAAAAGCGAAAAAGAAATTTGAATTACCGTTTCAATTAGGCCGAAGAATTAATTTATTATTCCAAAAGGAAAATTAGTTTTTTATTTGTATTTGTAAAAAATATTCTTTTAGTTATTTTTTTAATTTTCTTCTTCTATTTGATGTAGTATTTTTTTTGCTTTAATGAACAAATTATGGAAATTAAGACACTTTTGATACATTTTATTGATAAAAATAACATTTTTTTCTACTTCTTGTACTTTAGCATTTTGATAATTATGATATACTAAAAAAAATGCTTTTTCGGCGTTTGAACAATATAATTGTGCTTGTATTTGTGCATAATAATATATTGGTATTTCATTATTAACAAAAAAATTTTTCCAAGCAGGACTATTATGAGAGAAAGGGCATTTTATTTCTAAAATTTTTTTTGATTTTTCATCCCAACCATCCAAAGATGCTGATAAAAAATCTTTTACACAAACTATAGGAGTAAAATTAGTTTTATTTACATCATTGAAAAAATTTCTAGCTTCTGGTTCTAAACTTCTGCCATGTTTCATAGCTAAATTATCTTCTATTTTTTCTCCAAAAAGTTTTCTTTTAAATAGAAATTTTTTGTTATCAAAAGGATTTAAATCCATAATTGTAGCTACTTCAGAAGCATTAATGTATTTTTTTCTGTGTTTGTGCCAATTATTAGAATTTTGTTCTAATTTTAAATAATTAGTAGTATATTTATTTTTCATTTAAAAAAACCTTTCTACAAAAAAAATAATATTTTTTTTATTTTTCAAATTGACTTTGAAATAAATCATAATAAAAACCCTTTTTCTCTAGTAATTCTGTATGTTGTCCTTTTTCAATTATATTACCATTTTTTAATACAATAATCATATCAGCATTAATTATAGTTGACAGACGATGAGCAATAACAATAGATGTTCTGTTATAGAACAATTTTTGAATTGATTTTTGTACAATTGATTCCATTTGTGTATCAATAGTTGAAGTTGCTTCATCTAGAATTAAAATAGAAGGGTTTCTTAATAAAATACGTGTTATAGTTATTAGTTGTTTTTCTCCTTGAGATAAATTACTTGTTGATTCGTCGATTATAGTTTGATATTTTTTTTCTTTAGTTTTAACAAAATTGTGAAGTTTGGTTTTTTTTGATGCTTCTATAACATTTTTTTCTGTAACATTTGGACTTCCATATTTTATATTTTCTAAAATAGTACCCTTGAATAACCAAACATCTTGAAAAACTACTCCTAAAATTTTTCTTAGACTATTATTTTCTATTTTATTAATATTTATATTATCTATTGTAATTTCACCCTTATTTATTTTATAAAATCTTGTTAATAAATTAATTAAAGTTGTTTTTCCTGATCCTGTAGGACCTACAATAGCTGTCATTTTATTTTTTTCAATAGATAAATTAATATTTTCTATAATAATATTATCCTGGTTATAACTAAAATTTACATTTTTGAAATTAACATACCCTTCTGCTTTATTCAAAGTTATTAATTTATTTTTTTTTTCTTTATCTTCGTATTCTGATAAAAATGAGAAAATTCTGTTAGAAGCAGCTTTTGTAGATTGCAAAATGACAAATACTTGGCTTAAATCGTTTATAGGATTACCTAATCTCCAAACATATTGAGTAAATGCTTGAAAAGTACCTAATTGGATAGTTATAAAACCTAATTTTATGAGAAAAGGATTTAAATTTTCTTGCATTAAAAAAAAACCTAATATTGTAATTATAGATAACATAGCATAAGTCCAAAAGTGAACAACAGCTATTGATGATCCTGATAATAAACTTGATTTAAAAATTAATTTTGTTAAATCATTATTATATTTTTTAAAATCTTCGAAAACTCTTTTTTGTTGGTTATAGAGTAGAATTTCTTTATGACCTAAATATTTTTCTTGTAAAAAACCACTGTATTCCCCTGTTTTTTCAAATCTTTGTATAAAAAGAGTACGAGATTTTTTTTGTATAATCAAAATAGTTATCATAGAAATAGGTATCATTAAAGATATAATTATACCTATTCTAAAATTTACCCAAAACATTGAAATTATTAATATTGAAATATTAAAAAAAGAAGAAATTAAAGTAGAAAATGTTTGTTGTAAACCACTAGAAACTATTTCCATATCATTAGATACTCTACTCATTATATTACCTATTGTGTTTTGGTCAAAGTATCTTATAGGTAAGTTTTGAATTTTTTTATGTAGTTTTTTTCTAATTTTTTCTAAAGCTTTATGTATAGAAGATATAATGAGTTTATTATATATGAATCTACCGATCATACATAAAAAATACAAGATGAAATTTAAAAATAGAAATAAAAAAATAGTTTTCTTATACTTAATTATATTATTTATTGAAAGAGAATTTGCTTTTTTAGAATTTTTGTTTATATAGTCTATAATATAACGTCCTTCAAAAATTGGAATATAAGCACTAATAATAGAAACAAGTAAGATTAAAAAAATGCTTGTTATTATTTTTTTTTTAAAAGGTTTTAAATAGTGAAAAAAAATCTGATTCATTTCAAAACCTCTTTTATTTTTTGTGAAAAAGCAATATCTTGATAAATTTTGCATTTTTGAATTAATTCTTCATGTCTACCTATATTTATTATTTTTCCATTTTCTAAAACTATTATTTTATCTGCTTTTAATATAGAACTTATTCTTTGAGCTATTATGATAATGATTGAATCTTTTATTTTATTAAAAAATTCTTTTCTAATTGCTAAATCCGTTTTATAATCCAAGGCAGAAAAAGAATCATCGAAAATATAAATATCAGGTTCTTTTAAAAATGTTCTTGTTAAAGAAAGTCTTTGTTTTTGTCCTCCTGATAAGTTCATTCCTAGTTCGCTCACATTTTCATTTAATTGATTTTTTTTATCCTTTATAAATTCATATGCTTGTGCTAATTTTGCTTTCTCTAACATTTCTTTTTCTGTTGCGTTTTCCTTTCCAAATAACAAGTTACTAAAAATTGTACCTTTAAACAAAATATTTTTTTGAGATACAAAACCTATTTTTTTTCTTAATTCTTTTTTATTAAAGTTTTTTATATCTATTTCATTAATTTTGATTGAACCATTAGTTGGTTCGATTAAACCAGGTATTAAATTTATTAAAGTGGTTTTTCCAGAACCTGTAGCTCCTACTATAGCTATTAATTCTGAGTTTTTAACTTCGAAATTAATATTTTCTAAAATTTTTTTTTCTGAGTCAGGATATTTGAAATCTATATTTTTAAATTCTAATTTTCTAATTTTATCTATTTTTTGTATTTTAAAAGAATTATTTTCATTTTCTGTTTTTATATTTAATAATTGTTCCATATTTTTTACACAAACCAAAGTTTTTGGAAACATCATAAATAATAACAAAAAGTTAAGTATAGAAAACAAAACATGATATTGTAAATTAATACAATGATATAA
This sequence comes from Candidatus Phytoplasma sacchari, assembly GCF_009268105.1. GTDB lineage: Bacteria > Bacillota_I > Bacilli_A > Acholeplasmatales > Acholeplasmataceae > Phytoplasma > Phytoplasma sacchari. The sequence goes on along the minus strand of NZ_VWXM01000012.1, from coordinate 2,271 downwards.
ACTACCTATTTTTAAACTTTCTGTTTCTTTAATTATAATCGATCCTATTCCCATAGTTATAATAATTGATATATTTAAAAGAAGATAAAATAATGGTTCTATAGAAACCATAGAAAGAAAAAATTTTATAATTAAATTACTATATTTCGAATTTATTTTTTCAAATTTTTGTTCTTCATATTTTTCTTGATTTAAACTTTTAATTACTTTAATTCCTAAAATATTTTCTCTTATAATATTATTTATTTTTTCTGATTCTGTTTGTTGTTTAATTGACAGTTTATAATTTTTTTTGACTAAAAAAAATAGCATAGAAATAAAAAAAGGGATGGTAATTAATATACTATATGCTAATTTAAATGAAGTAAAGTAAATGGAAAACAAACTTATTATTAAAATTATAGGAGATATAATTGCTGATTTGTAAAAAGTTGATATAAAACTCATAATTTGATAAATATTATTTGTTGTACGATTCATAAGTTTGGATACGCCAATATTTTGTATTTCTGTTATTGAAAAATTTTGTATTTTTCCAAAAATCTCACTACTTAAATCTCTAAAAACGAGAGAAGATAATTTTGACGAACAAAACACAACGATGAAATGTCCTATAAAAGCTAAAATTACTAATATAGTTAAAATTAATATAATTTTAGTCAGGTTTTCTTTCATGTAGTTTATATCATCGATCAAGCATTTAGATATTACAAATGTTATTAAAATTTCTCCACAACATATAAATAAAACAGATATTATGTTCAATAAAAAAAATATTTTATATTTCAAAATATATTTAAAAATTATTTTCATATTTATGGATAATAAATCACTTTCTTAAAAAAAAATCAAAATAAAATTTTTTTTGATTTTATAAATCTAAACATTAAATCCAAAAATTTTTTATATCTATAAAATATACTATCATTTTTTTTTCAAAATTGTTATTTTAAAAAATATATATATAAAAAATTCAATACATATATATATGTATATATATATATGTATGTAAAAAAAAATTAACTTATAAAAAAACTTTTAATTATCTTTTTTATTTTTTTTATAAATTTTTTTATAAATCAAAAGTTTTTTAAATAAATTAATTTTTTAATTTTTATTTTATTTATTTTAATTTTAAAATTAAACTTTATTAGATTTTTTCTATTTTATAAATTAGAAGGATCATTTATAGAATTAGAGTTATTTTTTTCAGGAGTAGATATTACTGCCGCGCCTGTTGTAATAATAACAGATGCTATAGAAGCAGAATTTAAAATAGCATGTCTAGTAACTTTTGTTGGATCAATAATACCTTCTTTTAATAAATCTACATACTTACCTTCTTTAGCATCAAAACCAAAGTTTTCTTTTTGTCTTAATTGTTCTTTTATAACTGAATCTCCATCAAATCCAGCGTTTTCAGCAATTTGATAAGTAGGAATTAATAAACTATCTAAAACGGCATTAATACCTTTTTGAACATCATTATTAGAATCTGTAGGTTCTTCCTTTAGTTTGTTATAAATTTCTACTAATGCTTTACCTCCACCTACAACAATACCTTCAGTTATAGCCGCTTGAGTCGCATTTAAAGCATCTTCTATTCTTAATTTTTTTTCTTTAAGTTCTGGTTCAGTAGCTGCTCCTACTTTAATAACTCCTATTCCTCCTGATAATTTAGCTAAACGTTCTTCTAAAATTTTTCTTTCTTGATTATTGTTATTTTTATTTATTTGAGATTTAATTGCTTCAATTCTTTTTTCTAATAACTCATTTTTATCATTGTTTATCAATACTGTACTATCTTTTTTTATAACAGCTTTAGTGACTTCTCCTAAATCTTGAACACTAACGTTTTGTAGTTTCATATTTAGGTCTTTTGATATAAACTTAGCTTTTGTTAATATAGCTATATCTTGTAATAATTCTTGTTGATTATCACCAAAACCTGGTGCATTTGTCGCTACTATGTTAAATACTCCACTAATTTTATTGAATATTAATGTACTTATAACATCATTTTCAAATGAATCAGCGATCATTAATATAGGTGTAGACTTTTTAACTATCTCTTCTAATAAAGGTCTGATTTCATGAATATTACTTATTTTATGATCAGTAACTAGTACGAATGCTTTTTCTAACTCTACTGACATATTTTCTTTATTTGTTACAAAATGAGGAGAAACATAACCTTTATCATATTGCATTCCCTTAACTACTTCTAATTCTGTTTCAAATCCTTTTGATTCATCAACATTAATAACACCG
>NZ_VWXM01000011.1 GCF_009268105.1 Candidatus Phytoplasma sacchari | reverse complement strand
ACTATCTTCGGTGTTTAAGGACTTAACTGCTGTATTCGGAATGGAAACAGGTGTTTCCCCTTAACTAAATCACCAAGGATCTTTCAAAACTAGATAAACAAAAGTTTTTTAAAAAAATCAAAGTCAATGGATCTATTAGTACTAGTCAGCTAAAAATATTACTACTCTTACACTCCTAGCCTATCAACCTGATAGTCTTTCAGGGATCTCAATAGGGAAATCTCATCTTAAGGGAGGCTTCATACTTATATGCTTTCAGTATTTATCCTTTCTATACATAGCTACTCAGCTGTGGCTCTGGCGAACCAACTGACACACCAGCGGTATATCCATCCCGGTCTTCTCATACTAGGGACAGCTCCTTTCAAATTTCCAACGCCCACGACGGATAGAGACCGAACTGTCTCACGACGTTCTGAACCCAGCTCGCGTTCCGCTTTAATGGGCGAACAGCCCAACCCTTGGAACCTTCTCCAGCTCCAGGATGCGATGAGCCGACATCGAGGTGCCAAACCGCTTCGTCGCTGTGAACGCTCGGAAGCGATAAGCCTGTTATCCCCAGGGTAGCTTTTATCCGTTGAGTTACGGCCCTTCCATACGGAACCGTAAGATCACTAAGTCCGACTTTCGTCTCTGCTCGAATTGTAGGTCTCACAGTCAAGCTTCCTTATGCCTTTGCACTCTAAAAATGATTTCTGACCATTTTGAGGAAACCTTATGAACGCCTCCGTTACTCTTTAGGAGGCGACCGCCCCAGTCAAACTGCCCACCAAACACTGTCCCTCGCAATACACTTGCGTAGGTTAGAAAATAAAAATAACAAGGGTGGTATCCCAAGGATGACTCCTTTAAAACTAGCGTTTTAAAATCATTGTCTCCCACCTATCCTGTACATGTTATTCTCAATTTCAATATTAAGCTACAGTAAAGCTCCATGGGGTCTTTTCGTCCTGTCGCGGGTAACCGGCATTTTCACCGGTAATTTGATTTCACCGAGACTCTTGTTGAGACAGCGCCCAAATCGTTATGCCTTTCGTGCGGGTCGGAATTTACCCGACAAGGAATTTCGCTACCTTAGGACCGTTATAGTTACGGCCGCCGTTCACTGGGACTTCAATTCAATGCTTTGGGTTACCCCGAACATCTCCTTTTGATCTTCCAGCACCGGGCAGGCATCAGCCTCTATACATCACTTCACAGTTTAGCAGAGACCTATGTTTTTGATAAACAGTCGCTTGGGCCTATTCTCTGCGGCTTTTACTTTTTATCATAAAAGCTCTCCTTATCCCTAAGTTACGGAGTAATTTTGCCGAGTTCCTTAACAAGAGTTTTCTCGCGCGTCTTAGTATACTCTACCTTCCCACCTGTGTCGGTTTAAGGTACAGGTAAAAAAACAATTAACCCTAGAAGCTTTTCTTGAAAGTATGACATCAGTCACTTTACTTTTAAACCTCATTTTTTGGAATAAGAAAACGGATTTGCCTATTTTCTCAAACTTGGTTTTTCTACCCTAATCCAATAAAGGGCGTGCTTAGCCTTCTTTGTCCCTCCATCAGTTGTTTTTTTAGTGCAGGAATTTTAGCCTGCTGTCCATCGACTACGTATTTCTACCTCGCCTTAGGTCCTGACTAACCCAGGGAGGACGAACCTGCCCCTGGAAACCTTGGGTTTTCGACGGATAGGATTCTCACCTATCTTTTCGTTACTTACACCGGCATTCTCACTTCTGACTTCTCCACTACTGCTTACGCTATAGCTTCAACGACATCAGAACGCTTCCCCTACCATATACAAAATGAATAATCATTTTGTTATCCGTAGCTTCGGTATAATGTTTGAGCCCCGATATATTTTCGGTGCAAAGTCATTCGACTAGTGAGCTATTACGCACTCTTTAAAAGATGGCTGCTTCTAAGCCAACTTCCTAGTTGTTTAAACATCTTTACTTCCTTTACCACTTAACATTAATTTTGGGACCTTAGCTGACGGTCTGGGCTCTTTCCCTTTTGACCATGGACCTTATCGCCCACAGTCTGACTGCTGATTTTTTTTTAATGACATTCGGAGTTTAATTGAGATCAGTACTTCGAGGTGAAGCCCTCACTCATTTAGTGCTCTACCTTCAATAAAAACAATAATCAACGCTAGCCCTAAAGCTATTTCGGGGAGAACCAGCTATCTCTGAGTTCGATTGGAATTTCACCCCTAGCCACAAGTCATCCAAACACTTTTCAACGTGTCCTGGTTCGGTCCTCCATTTGGTTTTACCCAAACTTCAACCTGCTCATGGCTAGCTCACTTCAGTTTCGGGTCTATGACATATAACTAAACGCTCTATTCAAACTCGCTTTCGCTACGGCTACATTCCTTCAAACTTAACCTTGCTATATATCATAACTCGCCGGTTCATTCTGCAAAAGGCAAGCCATCACTCATTAACGAGCTCTGACTAATTGTAGGCATACAGTTTCAGGATCTATTTCACTCCCCTCCCGGGGTTCTTTTCACCTTTCCCTCACGGTACTAGTTCACTATCGGTCACTAAGGAGTATTTAGCCTTGGGAGATGGTCCTCCCATCTTCCGACAAGATTTCTCGTGTCTCGACGTACTTTTTGATACTCTAGATTTTAACTATTACTCTACAGGACTTTCACCTTCTTTGGTTTTTCTTTCCAAAAAATTCAAGTTAATTAAAATTTTGTAACTAGTTTGAATAGTATCTGGCTGTTCCGGATTCGCTCGTCACTACTACCAGAATCGTTATTACTTTCTTTTCCTGCAGTTACTTAGATATTTCAGTTCACTGCGTTTCCCTTAATGATGAACAAACATCAAAAAACTACAAGTTTATTGTAGTAGGTTGCCCCATTCGGAAATCCACGGATCTTCATTTATTTACAACTAACCGTGGCATATCGCTGTTAATTACGTCCTTCATCGGCTCTTAGTGCCAAGGCATCCACTGTACGCCCTTGATTCCTTTGATTTTTAAAAAAATACTTTGTTTATCTACTTTTCAAAGAACTTTTTTTTTAAGAATTAGAAAAAAGACCTTTTTTTCAGTTGGTGGGCCTAAATGGACTTGAACCATCGACCTCACGCTTATCAGGCGTGTGCTCTAACCAACTGAGCTATAGGCCCATTTTCTTTTCCTTAAAAAAGAAAAACTTATAAGAACTAAGTCTTTCAAAACTGAAGATGAATATTTAAAAAATTATTCCTTAGAAAGGAGGTGATCCATCCCCACCTTCCGGTAGGGATACCTTGTTACGACTTAACCCCAATCATCGATCCTACCTTAGACGGTTCCCTCTTCCGAAGAAGTTAGGCTACCGTTTTTGAGTATTACCAACTTTCGTGGTTTGACGGGCGGTGTGTACAAACCCCGAGAACGTATTCACCGCGACATGCTGATTCGCGATTACTAGCGATTCCAACTTCATGAAGTCGAGTTGCAGACTTCAATCCGAACTGAGACTGCTTTTATGAGATTGGCTATAAACTTGCGTTTCAGCTACTCTTTGTAACAGCCATTGTATCACGTTTGTAGCCCAGATCATAAGGGGCATGATGATTTGACGTGATCCTCACCTTCCTCCAATTTTTCATTGGCAGTCTCATTAAAGTGCCCATCGTGACATGCTGGCAACTAATGACAAGGGTTGCGCTCGTTTTAGGACTTAACCTAACATCTCACGACACGAGCTGACGACAACCATGCACCACCTGTATCCCTGATAACCTCCACTATATTGCTATAGCTTTGCAGAGTATGTCAAGACCTGGTAAGGTTTTTCGTGTATCTTCGAATTAAACAACATGATCCACCGCTTGTGCGGAGTCCCGTCAATTCCTTTAAGTTTCATACTTGCGTACGTACTACTCAGGCGGAGTACTTAATGTGTTAACTTCAGTACCGAGTAATCCCGACACTTAGTACTCATCGTTTACGGCGTGGACTACCAGGGTATCTAATCCTGTTTGCTCCCCACGCTTTCGTGCCTCAGCGTCAGTAAAGACCCAGCAAGCCGCCTACGCCTCTGGTGTTCCTCCATATATTTACGCATTTTACCGCTACACATGGAATTCCACTTGCCTCTATCTCACTCTAGTCTAATAGTTTCTATAGCAGGACAGTGTTAAGCACTGAAATTAAACTATAGACTTATTAAACCGCCTACGCACCCTTTACGCCCAATAATTCCGGATAACGCTCGCCCCCTATGTATTACCGCGGCTGCTGGCACATAGTTTGCCGGGGCTTATTCATTGAATATCGTCAAGATAGTTTTTCCACTATTTTTTCTTCTTCAATAAAAGAACTTTACATACCGAAATACTTCATCGTTCACGCGGCGTTGCTCGGTCAGAGTTTCCTCCATTGCCGAAAATTCCCTACTGCTGCCTCCCGTAGGAGTTTGGGCCGTGTCTCAGTCCCAATGTGGCTGTTCAACCTCTCAGTCCAGCTACACATCATAGTCTTGGTAGGCCTTTACCCTGCCAACTAACTAATGTGACGCAAGCCCCTCTTTAAGCATACCTTCCGAAAAAGGTCTTTTAAAAATAAAAAGATGCCTTTTTATTTCCTATCCAGTCTTAGCAACTGTTTCCAATTGTTATCCTCGTCTTAAAGGCAGGTTGCTTACGTGTTACTCACCCGTTCGCCACTAAAATCCGAAAATTTCCGTTCGACTTGCATGTATTAGGCACGCCGCCAGCGTTTATCCTGAGCCAGGATCAAACTCTTCATTTTATTTTCTTTTTTTAGATATACTAGATATACTAAAAAACAAATTAATTTATATTTTAATAAAATTTTTTAAAAATTTAAATTTTATAAAAATCATCTTCAGTTTTCAAAGAAATAATCCAAATAATGGAAAATAAAATTATGATAAAAATATGGTGGAGGGGGGTGGATTCGAACCACCGTACCTTTCGGAGCAGTTTTACAGACTGATGCGTTTAGCCACTTCGCTACCCCTCCTAAATATTAAATACAAAAAAATTCATCTTTATTTAACCATATTTTTAAAAAACAAAATTTAGTTACTAATTGATTCTAACATATTTATGTTATAAAATAAATAATTTATTATTTAAAAAAATAAATTTTATGATTTATTAATATTTTTTAATAAAACATACTTTTTATCAATAAATTTTCTATTAATTATAGTTTGACACAAAGTATAAATATTACCTACTATCCAATATAAAGATAAACAAGAATCTTGAAAAGAAGTTATCATCATCAAAAATATCATGATATAACTAACAATTTTCATATTTTTTTCCTGCGATTTATTTTTATTTATTTGTTCTAAAGTTAAAATTTTATCATTTATTTTCGTATAAGGATTCTTCTTAAAATTAATTTTGTTTAAAAAAAACATGCTTAATCCAACTAAAAAAGATAAAAATAACTTTGTCAAAAAATAATATTTAGGATAGTTATAACGATTAAAATATATGAAATTTAAAAATGGTTTTTCAGTATTAATGGAAAAAATACCACCTTCTACACGAATACGATTTAAAGTTCTCAGCATAGCTATAAAAATAGGCATTTGTAAAAAAGGTAACAAAATATCAAAAATACTAAAATTATGTTTTTTATAAACTTTAAAAATTTCTAACTGCATTTTTTTTATAGAATCAGGATCTTTTTTCAAAGCATATTTTTGCTGAATCTTATTAATTTCAGGTTGAGCCATGCTCATATTTAAGGAAAAAGTACTAGTTTTAGTATAAATAGGCCATAATAAAGTTCTAATCAAAATAGTTGTCAATATAATACCAAATCCTAAATTTCCAAAAAAAACACCTTCTGCAGAAAAAAATAAATAAGTAAAAAAATACAATAAAGAACCTATCAAGATTAATAAAACGTTCCAAATATATCCCCAAAATAATAAAGAATACCATTTTAATTTAAAAGGCCACTGAATAGGTAAATCACCTGTATCATCCACAAAAACTTCAAAGCTAGTTGCATATAAATTAGATTTTAAAAAAAAGCTATTTATATTATCGCTGCTTTTTTTTTCTCTAATCAAATTATTGTATTTTTCTTGAGAAATTGTATCTAAACTTTCTTTAGTTTCGTAAATTTTCAATTCTTGATTTTTATCTACATCTTTAACTACAAAATTATCTAAAATTCCGATTTTTAAAAATGTTTCTTTATTAAAATATTTTTCTTTAAAATAATCAAAATTAGAACCTACTTTTATACTAAAAAAATTTTTTATTTCTAAAATATTACCTTTTTTATCAATAGGAATATCGTTTTTATAGTAAAAATAAAATTTTTCTTTTTGAAAAATCTTTTCCAAATTTTCTTTTATTTTTTGTTTTTGCTGTGAAAAAAGAGAGGATTGAATATTTTCTATTAATAATTTTTCTTTTTTATTAAAACCAATTCTAAAAACTTTTAAATAATTTTCTAATTCTTTAAAATCAAAATCATTATTATTTATATTTTTAAATAATTTTTGCAATTCTTTTTGATCAAATTTTTTAAGAAAAATAAAATCTATTCTTTCATTAATTAATTTTTTTTCTTTTTTAAAAAAATAATCCGTTGTTATTTTAACTAAAATAGCAATAATAACAGAAAACAAAAGAAATTTTAAAGATTTTTTTAATAAATTGTTCACAATATTTATTTCCTTATTGTTATTAATTGTCATATAATTAAAAAAGATTTTTTTAATAAATAGGTGAATTTTTCGGATAATTCATTGAAACTTAAATTTTTAGCAGGCGGTTTTATTACTAAAACAAAAGAAGACTTTTTATCAATTAAACAAATATTATTGTAAATAATCATTCTCAAACGTCTTTTAATTAAATTTCTTTCATGAGATTTGCCATATTTTTTATTAATACTTAAAGCAAATTTAAAATGTTCAAATTCAGGATTTCTTGCATAATATAATATGAAAAAATAATTTCTAACGTTTTTTTTAAATTTAAAAATAAAATTAATTTCTTTTCTTTTTTTTAAAATAAATTTTTTTTTCATTATAAAAATTGAACAAATCCTTTTTGTTATATAGCAAATTTATTCTAAAAATCAAAATGTATTTAATTCATAATATTAATTGAAATTATTACAAAGAACTTCATTAACTTTATTTTCATCTAATTTTTCTATTAATAAAGATAAAAGCTTAATTGTGTTATGAATATCTTCCTTATGAACTATTGAAGTATGTGAATGAATATAACGAGTTGGAATACCAACAACAATAGACGCAGCTCCTTCGTTTTGTATATGAATTGCCGAAGCATCTGTTTGTCCGCCTGTAGGTTTAGGTTGTTGAAATGGAATATTATTCGATATGGCTATATCAATAACTAATTTTCTCAAAGATTTATGAGCTACTAGACCATAGTCAAAAACAGGAATTTGAGGTCCTTTTCCTAAAATTTTTCCCTCAGATTCTAACTCTCCAGGTATATCAGCAGCAATGCCAGTATCGATTGCTATAGCTATAGATGGTTTTGATTTATTAGCGCTTGTAATAGCTCCTCTTAAACCAACTTCTTCTTGAACAGTAAAAGCACCAATTAATTGATTAGGTATTTTTTTTAAGGACTTTAATATTTCAATCAAAATAAAAACTCCTACACGATTATCCATAGCTTTAGACAATAAAAAATTTGGATTACCTAATACACGAAATTCGGTATAAGGAGTGATCATATCTCCTATTCTTATTCCCAATTCCTCAGCTTCTTTTTTATCTTTTAATCCTAAATCTAAAAATAAATCTTTTATATTAGGTATTTTTTCTCTTTCTACAGAAGACAAAATATGAGGCGGTTTGGATCCTGTTACACCAAACAAAACTCCTTTAAAAGTATGAACTTGCCAAACTTGAGCAAGCATTACAGAAGATAACCAACCACCTAAAGTTTGAAATTTAACAAAACCCTCTTTAGTTATTTCAGTTACTATCAAACCTATTTCATCTACATGACTAGCTAACAAAATTCTAGGACCATTTAAACCTTTATAAGTTATCATACTTCCTAAATTATCATATTCTATTTTATTTACAAAATTTTTAATTTTTTCCCTTACATATGAAATAACTTCTTTTTCTTGACCAGGAACTCCATTCAAATTTGTTAAATTTTTTATTTCAGATAGAAAATCAGACATATTTTTTTATAATTCTTTCTATAATTTTTTTTAAAATTAAACGGTTAATTTATGACGTTCTTTTTTTCTTCTGGAATTAATAACATTGCGACCACCTTTACTCGCCATTCTTGCTCTAAAACCATGAGTTCTTTTTCTCTTTATTTTACTTGGTTGATAAGTTCTTTTCATAAAATTTTATATTTCCTTCTCTTAAATTTAAATTCAATATTTAAATTTTATAATAATAAAACAATTTAGTTTTTTATTTTTAATTAAAATTTGCATTTTTAAATTCTTTTTATTTTTTAACAATTTAATAAAACAAAAAAAGAAGAGAATTTGGAAAATGCATTCTTCTTACTTTGTACATCTTATAAATATATAAAATAAAAAATTTCAATAACTAAATATAATAAATAAAAAAATTTTGATAAATTACAATTAAAATATTAAATAAGAAAAAAATAAAATTTAATATTTTTACTATAGTATTAATTTTTTTTAATTATAATATTGAATTTATTAACTATTTTTGTTATTTTGATTCTTTATTTTTTTTTAATAAATAATTATTTTTTTTCCATAAAGAAAAAATTAAAAATAAACTAAAAATTAGAAAAAACAAACCGAGACATTTTAAAATGAAAAATGTTAAATTAAATTTTTTTCCCAAAAGATAAAAACCTAATCCAAATAATATTAAATGTCCAAAAAAAATTAAAGGAATAATTTGCTTCTCTTTCTTCAAATATTCTATATATAATTCCACAATACTATGAACAACCATAATATATAAAATCATATTGTCAATCTGGAAAAAATCTTTAAAAAAAATTTTTTTGATAAAAGGACTAATTAAAAAACATAAAGATATCAAAATAAGAACAATACTTTCAAAAAAGAATAAAAATTTAACTATGCCTTTATTTTTATTAACTTTAGGAATAATAAAATAATAATTAATAATAGAAATTAAAATACCAATTAAAATATCACATAATTTTATTTGACCAAATTTAAATGAAAAAATAAATTGGTCATAAAAAAAACAAGAAATAGCAAATATTAAACTAAATATGATTTTAACAAAATCTAAAAAAATACTTTTTCTTTGTAACATTTCAAAAATAATTATCCTTAATTTTATAATTTTATTTTATATTTTAATAAAAAATAAATAAAAAATATTATTATTATTTCAACATATAATATTATAATTTAAAATTTTATATTATATAGAAACCACTAATTTATTTTTTTAAATTTTTTTTAAAAGATCAATCAATTCTTTTTTTTTCAATTTAGAAAAATTTTTAATATTTCTTTTTTTAGCTATTTTTTTTAAATCACTAACCAATATTTTTTCTAATTCAATATTTTTATTATCAATATCATTATTTTTTTTTTGTACTGATGAATAGACAAAATTTTCGTTTTTTAAATTTTCTTGAGAAATAATTTCTTTATTCGGAACGCTATTAAAACTATCATTGATCATCAATTTATTATTATTATTTTCATGTGATAAAATAACATTATTATAATCCTGAGAACCATTTTTTTTTTGTTCTAAATAAAATTTAGATAAAGAAACATATTCTTTAAACATTTCAGGTTGTGAAAAAACCATTTCGGCTAACATTTTACGATTTATATTTGTATTTGATAATACCAAACCGTGTATAAAAAGAGAATAACTTATATTATTTTGTAAACAACCTGAATTAATTCTTGTAATCCATAATTTTCTAAAATCTCTTTTTTTTCTTCTTCTATCTCTAAAAGCATATTGTAAGGAACGCATTACTTGTTCATTAGCTGTTCTATAAAGATTACTTTTAGAACCAAAATATCCTTTAGCTAATTTTAAGATTTTTTTTCTTCTCTTATGTCTAGAATTTGTAAAATTTATTTTTACCATTTTCCCTACTTTCCTACATTATCAAATTATTTTTTTAGTAATAAATAAAAAAAGAAATTTAAACTAAAAGAGGTTTAATTCTTTTGATATCTGAATGATCTACTTGAGTTATTTTTCTCAATTGTCTATTTTGTTTTTTAGTTTTAGAACTTGCTAAATGGTTTTTAAAAGCATGTCTTCTTAAAAATTTACCAGTTCCAGTAATTTTTATTCTTTTTTTTAATCCTTTATGAGTTTTTTTTTTAATAATCATATAAATAATTTTTTTACTTTCTTAATTTTGTTGTATAATTTGTTTTTTAAAAATGTTTGAATTTAAAAATTTATAAAAAGAATAAATCAAAATTAATAAATAATTTAAAAAATTGAAAAAATGAATATAAAATAATTATCTCTTTTTAGGGATAAAAAGAGCAATCATTCTATTGCCTTCCATTTTAGGATTTGTTTCTAAAATGCTAATCTCAACTAAATGACTTTGAATTTTTTTAAAAATTTCTTCTCCTAAGATAGTATTATTAATCATTCTTCCTTTAAATCTAACAATAAATTTTACTTTATTACCTTTATTTAAAAAAACAACAGCTCTTTTAATTTTAATATTCAAATCATTATTTTCTATATTAGGATTAACACGTATTTCTTTTGTATTAATTATTTGTTGTTTTTTTTTAATTTCTTTTATTTTTTTCTTTTGCCTATATTTAAACTTAGAAAAATTCATTAAACGAACAACTCTAGGATTAGAACTGGAATTAATCAAAACTATATCAGTTTCTTTTTCTTCAGAAAGTTTTAAAATTTCAGATTGATTCAAAATACCTAATTTATCACCATTTTCATCAAGAACTAAATATTCTCCTTGAGGAATTTTTTCATTATATAATAGAAAATTTTCTTTTGTATTTTTTTTATATTTATTAATATTAAACCTCTTTCTTTTTTTGTTTTTTTTTATAAATAAAAAATTATAAAAATATAAAAAAAAATACTTATTGACAAATAAGTACTTCTCTTTTAAAACAAAACAAAAAAAACTACAAAAAGAAAATAATAAAAATTATAAATAATCAACAAAATGTTTAGTTTTTTTTATTTGTGCTTTTAACCTAAAATTTTACATTATATGTATTCAATATAATTAAATTATTCAGGTAGAAGAGAGCATTTTATTTTTTTATATATATAGCTTTTTTCTTTTCACATTTTTTATTAATTTTAAAAATTAAATTTTCAATATTCTTAATTATATAATAAAAATATTAATCAAATACAACCAAAATTATACAATAAAAAAAACAAATTTCAATTATAAAATATTATATAATTTAAAAAATAAAATCTGATGATATATAAAAACTAATTATCATTTTCTATTTCATCATAATTAGTAGCTTTTAAATTAATATATTTGTAATTCTCTAACATTCTTGAAATAGGACATTTTTTATGAATAAAAAACATTACTTGCTCTGTTTTTGACAAAGAAAAATCTCTAATAGCTAAAAATAAATCGATTTTAAAATAAAACCCTGACTCATCCCTATTTGTAATACAAAGTATTTTAGATTTAATTTCTGATTTAAAATTTACATCTTCTTCAGAAGAAAGATATTTTTGAGTAGTTTGATAAAAACAAGTTATTAAAGATAAACAAAATAGCTCTTTAGGAGAAATATATTTATTTCCGCTATTAGATAAAAAAGAACTTAATCTAATTTTCAAACCATTTCTTAAAACTAATAATTCATTTATTCTGCTTTCAAAATAAACTATCATTTTTAATAAACTATCATTATTTTTCATAATTCGAATCATCCTTTGAAAATAAAAAAAAACTAAAAATAAATTTTATTCAATTCCAAATCTTTTTTTATTAAATAAAATATTTCAGAATTTAAATAATAAATTGAATGAAATGGATTATCAACTATTTTTTTTGATTTAAATAAAATTTCTAATTCCAAAAATTTTTTAGTTATTGGAGAATTTGTAGTTAAAGGAAAACTATTTTCTTTATAATTTAAAATAGTCTTTAAAATTTCTTTTTCTAAAATACTAAAATTAAATAAACACTTTTTAATATAAACAATTTTATTTCTTTTATGAAAAAAAAACATAAAATTAAAAATTATCAAAGAAATAAATAAAAATATTGAAATTTCAAAAATAATTTGAATAAATTTTTCAAACATATATGATTTAACTCCATTGAAATAAAAAAAATAAAAAAAATATTAATTTAAAATATTAAATTTACTTTTTATTCTTCATACTGGACATAACTTGTTTAATCTGTTTTTCGCTAGGAGTCCTGCCCATTTGCTTAAACATTTCTTTAATTTGTTTTTCAGATATTGGAGGATTTTTTTCCAAATATTTTTTAAACAAAATAAATACTACTATTCCACCGATAATAATTCCTATAAAAAATGATAAAAATAACTGAAATATGATATTCATATAAATTATTACCTCTCTTAATTAAAAATATAATAAAAATATACTTTTATTATAACTTAAAATAATATCAAAATTAAATAATCAAAAATAAGTTATATTATATTATAATAATTTAGTCTCTTATTTCCATATTTTTTAGTTTTTATTAATTCAAATATGCTTATTTTTAAAGGTAAATATGTTTTATGATATGTTTCATAAATAATTAAACTATTACTATGAATAACTTTATCCAAATAACTAAAAATTTTTTCATGATAATTAGAAAAATAAGGAGGATCTAATATTATAATATCAAACTTTTTTTTATCTTTAATAAATTTTTTTAAAATTTTGAAAGCATCTGAATAAAAAACTCTAACTTCATAATTCGTTAAATTTAATTTTTTTATATTTTCTTTAATAGTTTTAAATGAAAAAAATAAATGATCTACTAAATAAATTTTTTTAGCATTTCTGCTTAAAGCCTCAAAACCATAAACACCTGATCCAGAAAACAAATCTAACAAAACAGTATTATGAACAAAATTACCTAAAGTATCAAATAAAGCTTTTCTAATTAAATGAGAACTTGTTTTAGTTTTGGAAGAAGGAACCATCTTTAATTTAAATCCTTTATATTTTCCTGAAATTATACGAATCATATTTTATCACATTAATTTAATAATTTTCTTTAAATATTGTATATCAAAAAAAATATTTTTTTATAATAGTTAAAAAAATTAATTTTTAACATTTAATAGATATTTTTAAAAAAATCTTCAAAATAATTAATGTTAATATAATTGAAAATTCTTTTATTTTAGTTTTATTAATAAATTATTTTATTAATAAATTAAATTTTCTTATATTTATATTTATAATAAAAATTCTTGAAAATAAAAATTAAAATTATTTTTTAAATATCTTTATAATATGTAATAATAATAAAATTTATGTTAAATAAGAAATAATTTTTTTTATACTTTTAAATATTTTTGATCTATAAAAAATAAATAAAATAGCAATAATTAAATCACAAAACAAAATAAATATGAAATAAAAATAATATTTTTTTAATACAAATTTTATAAAAATAAGACATTTAAATAATTTTATAATAAAAAATAAAAATAATAATAAAATAAAATATAATTCAATATGTTAATTAATATCTTTGAAAATTTTTATTTTATTTTTAAAATTATTCTTAATAATTATGAATTAAATTTAACAATATTAAATAAAATTTTTAAATTTATCGATATAAATTTGAGGATATTTTTTTTTTATATATTTTATAATAGGATATTCAAATAAAAAACGAATTAACTTAGTAAAAAAAAATTCTTTTTTTCTATTAACTGGTTTAACTAAGATAGATAAAATATCCATTTTATTAGATCCAAATATATCAGTCATTAACTGATCTCCTATCATTAATGCTTCATATGAATTAATATCAAAAAGATCTAGAACTTTTTTAAAACCATATATAGAAGGTTTTTTTTGATACCATTTTAAATGAATAAAGTAAAAATCAGGATTTAAAATTTTTATTAATTTTTTCTTAGAAGTATTTGAAAGTATAAATATTTTAAATTTTTTTTTTATTTCGTTCAATTTATTTATAGTTTCAAAATTCAACTTATTATCTCCGCTAGATAACAAAGTATTATCAAGATCAAATATTAAAACTTTTATTCCTATATTAAAAAAAAAATCATAAGGAATATCAAAAAATGATTTATAATGAAAATCAGGTAAATAATTTGAAAAAATTTTTTTTATTTTCACTTTTATTCTATTTTTAAAATTTTAACTTTAAAATTTCTGCCTGTTTCAGTTCTTACAGACACTATATCATCCTTATTATAACCTCTTATACTTTGTCCTAAAGGAGAATCAATAGAAATTTTATTAACAAAAGGATCAGCTTCTAAAAAACCAACCAAATATAAAGATTTTTTTTCCATACTATCTAAAAATTCCAAATAAACTTTTTTACCTATATCAACACTTTTATTTTCATCAGATTTTTTAATTATTTTAACATTTTTTAAAATATTTTGGATTTCCAAAATACGATTTTCTATCAAAACTTGTTCATCACGAGCAGAACTATATTCTGCATTTTCACGTAAATCTCCATATTCTCTAGAAGATTTTAATAATTCTAAATTTTGGTCTCTTTTAGTATTTTTAAGATGATTTAACTCTTTTTTTAAATTTTCAACACCAAATTCAGTTAATTCGAATAATTTCTGAACCATATCTATAATAAATTTCTCCTTTTTTTAATTTTAATAATTGAATAAATAATCTGTATAACCATATATTTAGTTTATATAAATCTAAAAAAATTTTTGTGAAACACTGATACCATCTCCAATATTATAAAAAAAAGTTTTAAAATTAACATTTTTTTTTAAAAAAGATTTAAAATCATTCATTTTTTTAATGATTCTAACTATTCTTCTAGAACGAATCTTATTACTAAAAATATCAAGATTAATATTATCGCATATTATTATACCTCTATTATTAAGAAACAAACTATATTTTTTAAAAAGATTTTTATATTGTGCTTTAGAAGCGTCAATAAAAATTAAATCATATTTTTTTTTAGGTTCATAAAAAAAAGCTTCTGTCCAAATAAAATCAATCATATATTTTTTATTTTTAAAAAAAACAAGAGCTAGATTATATTTGTAATAATCTCTTTCAATAGTTTGAATATTATTTTGAGAATTATTCATACCTAAAGCGCTATAACCGATAGCGGTACCTATTTCTAATATATCAATTATCTTATTTTTAGAAATAATTTTTTGCAAAAAAAGTAAAGTTTCATCTTTAATAATAGGTATATTATTTTTCAAAGAATAATTTTTTAATTTAAACAACAATTTTTCTTTTTCATACATATTTAAACAACTTTTTAATATTTCAAAAAATAAAAAAATTAAGCTAAATAATTGTTTTGACAATAGTTAAGAAAACTTTGTAAAATAATCACAGCTGATATTTCATCTTTTAACTTCATTCTTTTTTTATTTTTATTTTTATTTTTTTTGAGAACTTGTAAAGCCTGTCTCGTTGATAAACGTTCATCCCACAAAATAACTTTAATAAAATCAAATAAAAAAACTATTTTTTTTTTAAAATCTAAACTAATCCTAGCTTTAATACCAAAATCATTATTCATATGCTTAGGACAACCAAGTACAATAATTTTAACGCCAAAATCATCAATAATTTTTGTTAAAGGTTTTAATAATTCTTCATATTTATGAGCAGCAAAATATATAGTTTTTAAATTATAAGCAATAATACCAAATTCAGAAATAGCCACACCAAGAGTTTTTTCACCTAAATCTAATCCTAAAAATACACCTTTTTTATTCATAAAAATTTTCTCCAATTAGATAAAAATTGATCTATTTGAGAAAAATCATCTATTATTCCTTGAATAAAACTTTTTTTTCCTCCACCCTTAAATTTTATCTCTTTTTTCATTCTTATCATAAAATCATTTAAATCCAAAAAATTACTTTTGCACATAAAAAAAAGTTTTTCTTTTTTTCTTTGACATAAACATAAAAAATTAGTACTCAATTTATCAAACAAATATTCCAATAAAATTTTAATCATGTTTTGATCAATATTTTCTGATTCTTCTATTAATATTAATAAATCTTTTTCAATTTTGATAGGAATAAATTCTTTTGCTTTTTTCAAAATGAATTTGGTTTGACATTTTATAAATGTTTTTTGCAATAATATTAATTTCTCTCTCAAAAAAATTAAATATTCTTTATAATTTTGAACATACCTATAACTATTATTATTTTTGATAAAAGAACTTAATTCTTGATTAAAAATTTTAAGTATATTTTCTTCATTAGAAAAAAAATCAATTTTAGATAAAATAAAATCTTTCATCTTATTAATTTTTTGTAAAATCTTTTTTTCTTCTAAAAGAAGAGGTTTTACTCTATGTGCTAAAATATGACTAACATTTTCAAATGTAGATGCTTCTATTCTATGTATTCCAGAACCAATAACTTCATAAGAAAAAATAGCAAATTTTTTTATTTTTTTAGTATTTTCAACATGAGAACCACAACATAATTGTGAAGAAATATTATTAATATCAACTATTCTAAATAAATCCTGTTCTGAGTATTCTTTATTTTTATAAAAATTTTCATTATTTAAATTATAATTATTTTCTTTTATATCTTTTAGAGACAAAAATTTAATAAAAACAGGATATTCTTTTTTAATCCAAAAATTAACTTTATCTTCAACTTTAATTAATTCTTCTGGAGAAATATTTTTATAATGGTTAAAATCAAATCTTAAAATTTTATTATCTAAAAAAGAACCTTGTTGTTTAATATGCTTTCCTAAAACTAACTTTAAAGATTCCATTAAAAGATGAGTAGCAGTATGATTACATGAAATATTAAATCTTCTATGAACGTCAATTTGTGCTAAAACTTTTTGTCCTATAGAAAAAATAAATGGTTTTTCCATTTTATGTAAATATTGACCATTTTGTAATTTAATAACTTCTTTAATATGGATATTATTAATTAAACCCTGATCAGATATTTGACCTCCGGAAGTTGCATAAAAAGGAGTTTTTTCTAAAACAATTCCTTCATCAAAAACTTTAATAATTTTTGTATTTATATCGTATTTATTATAACCTACAAATTCACTTTTAGAATCAAAATTAGAAAATGAAATATTTCTATTTATCGAATTATTAATTGAATCATTTTTAATATAGTTACTACGTGATAAATCTTTTTGTTTTTGTAACAAAAAATCAAATTCTTTAACATCGACTTTAATTTTCATTTTTTCAGCATAATCTAAAATATCTTCTTTTGGTATACCAAATGTATCATATAGTTTAAAAAAATTTTTACCTGAAAGTTCATCATTATTTATCATTTTTAAAAAAAATTTTTCTCCATTTTTCAAATGAAATAAAAACTTCTCTTCTTCTTTAAAAATAATATTCTGAATTAATGATTCTTTTTCTCTTAAATATGGATAAAATTCTTCCATTATATTTATAACAGAAGAAACTAATTTAAATAGAAAAGGTTTGGAAAAACCAATTTTTTTACCATTAAGAAAAGCTCTTCTTAAAATTCTTTTCAAAACATAACCTCTTCCTAAATTTGAAAAAATAGCTCCATCAGCGATACAAAAAACTAAAGCTCTAATATGATCTGCAATTATCTTAAAATTTATTTGATCTTTATATTGAAGTTTACTAAGAAAAGAAATTTCTTTTATAATAGGTATGAAAAGATCAGTATCAAAATTAGTATTCACATTTTGAAAAATACATGATAATCTTTCTAAACCTGCTCCTGTATCGATATTTTTATTAGGAAGTTGTTTATATTGTTCTATAGTTAAATTTTTTTCACAATTATATTGAGAAAAAACAATATTCCAAATTTCAATAAATCGGTTATTGATAGTTCCTTCAATAATTAATTCTTTTCCTCTAATATCATAATCTACTCCACGATCAAAAAAAATTTCTGTACAAGGACCGCAAGGCCCTTCTCCTATTTGCCAAAAATTATTTTTCAAAGATATTAAATTAGATTTTTGAATACCTTTTTTTAACCAAAAAAAATAAGTATCTTTATCATTCTCAAAATAAGTAATATATAATTTTTTCTTAGGAATTGAAAACCATTTTTCAGAAATCAAAAGTTCATAAGCTAAATCAATAGCTTCTTCTTTGAAATAATCCCCTATGGAAAAATTTCCTAACATTTCAAAAAAAGTATGATGAATAGAAGTTTTTCCAATTTTTTCAATATCATTAGTCCTTAAACATTTTTGTATGTTTACTATCCTTTTAAAAGGAGTTTTTAAAGAACCATTAAAATATTTTTTTAAAGGAGTAATACCAGCATTAATCCACAATAAACTAGGATCAAACTCAGGTATTAAAGAAAATGAATTTTCCTTAAAGTGAGAATGAGAAATAAAAAAATCTATCCACATCCTTCTAATTTGATTCGAAGTTAATTTTTTCATTAAAATTTTGTTCCTCTTATTAATTAGTTAATCACAGAATATTTTTTTAAAATAAAAAAAGATAATTTCAATTAAATTTAATTCAATTATCTTTTTTACTATCTTTTAAAATCAATTTTCCTTTATAATAACCACTATTACGTGTTATACGATGAGGCAAAGTAAAATTATTAGTTATCGGACATTTTATTAAAGTAGGTGATTTTAATTTATAATGTGTACGTCTTTTTCTTTTTGCAGTTTTACTAGTTCTTCTAAAAGGAACAGCCATTTTTCTATTCTCCTTTTTTTATTTTTAAATAAAATAAAAAAATAATTATTTTATTGAAAAATAAAAAATATATATAAATTAAAAATTAATTTAAAGATAGTGTGGCGTTTGAGAAGGGATTCGAACCCCCGACCGACGGCTTAGAAGGCCGTTGCTCTATCCAAACTGAGCTACTCAAACTTTTTACTTTGTTATAATAAAACAAACACTTATGTAATAATACTTAATAACAAAATATAAATATATATATATTATACCTAAAATATTTCATTTTTCAATTAATTATAAAACTTAATTATTTAAAAAAAATAATATTTTTTAAAAAAATCAATATTTAAATAAAAAAATATAAATATATTATTAAAAATTTATTTTAATTATGGATTATTTGATAATAAAATATAATAAATTTAATTTTTATCAACTTTGATATCTAATTACTTTCAAAAACGAATATGAAAATTTATCTAAAAGTTCATATGATTTTAAAATGTCAAAATTATTTTTTTGCAACCAATTTATTAAATAAATTATCTTACCTTGACAACCTAATAAAAAATGTTTGTTATAAAAATTGGTTTTTTCTAAAATATTTATAATAGTATGGGGTCCCATACCACAAATCAATGCTAAATCAAAATCATAATTAATATTATTAAAACCATCTGTTAAATAAAAATCAACAGGATATTTTTTTAATGTTAATTTTGCATTATTTAATGG
>NZ_VWXM01000010.1 GCF_009268105.1 Candidatus Phytoplasma sacchari | reverse complement strand
AAAAAATAAAAATTTTTTGTGCTTTGGAAAGCGCAAAAGGTATTTTAAACGCTTATAAAATAGCAAAATCTTCTTCAAGAATAGTAGGAATAGCTCTAGGTGGTGTAGATTATTTATTAGATTTAAATGCTTATAAAACAGAACAAAGACATGAACTACTTTTCGCTAGAAATATGATTGTACATGCCGCTAGAGCTGCTAAAATAGATTCTTTTGATTGTATTTATAATAATATAAACGATTTAGAAGGTTTATCTAAAGAAACTCAATTTGTAAAAGAATTAGGTTTTAGCGGTAAATCAGCTATCCATCCTAATCAATTACCAATAATAAATAAAATTTTTACACCAAGCAACAAAGAAATAGAGGAAGCTTTAAAAATTTTAGAAAATTATAACGAACATAAAAAAAATAATAATAGCGGTGTTTTTTCAATAGATGGTAAAATGATAGATAAACCTGTTTTGCAAAACGCAGAAAACATTTTATCCAAAGCAAACATTAAAAATCCTTTATATTGAAATATTTTAAAATTTATTAAAAAATTTTTTAAAAAAAATATAAATTAATTACAAAATATATAAAAAGAGATAATAATAAAAATGAAAGATATAAACAAAAAAAAAACAGATAATACAAAACAAAAAAATGAAAAAATTATCACCAAGACCAAAAGTAAAATAATTTCATCAATTGAAGAAGCTATTATAAAAAGCGGATTAAAAGACAATATGACAATTTCATTTCATCATCATTTTAGACATGGAGATTATACAGTTGAACAAGTAATGAAGGTTATTGATAAATTGAATATTAAAAATATTACAATTTCAGCTTCTTCTTTCACTAAATCACATGATTGTTTTATTAAATATATCAAAAAAGGAACAGTTAAATCATTAGAAGGTTCAGCATTAAGAGGGAAATTAGGTGATGCAATATCTGAAGGTATTTTAAAGACACCAGTAATTATTCGTTCACATGGTGGTAGAGCTAGAGCTATTACTGATGGAAAAATAAAAATAGATGTGGCGTTTTTATCAGCATCTAGTAGCGATGAAATGGGTAATGTTAATGGTGTTATTGGCAATTCTTGCGTAGGTTCTTTAGGGTACCCTATAGTAGATTCTCAATATGCTAAAAAAGTTATTATTATAACAGATACATTAGTATCCTATCCTAATAATCCAATTTCTATTTCAGAAACTTATGTTGATTATGTTGTCTTAATAGATAAAATAGGTGATAATTCAAAAATATCTTCTGATGAAATACATACTTTTTTCAATCCTAAAGAAATGAAAATTGCTAAAAATATAATAAAAATAATTAAAAATACTCCATATTTTAAAAACGGATTCTCATTCCAAACAGGAACAGGAGGAGCTTCTCAAGCATCTTTAATGATATTAAAAGATATAATGATCAAACAAAATATTAAAGCTTCTTTTTTTTTAGGAGGAATTATAAAACATGAAGTAGAATTGTTAAAAATGGGGTTAGTTGAAAAATTATTAGATGTTCAATCTTTTGATTTAGAAACTATCCAATCTATGAAAGAAAATAAAGATCATATTGAAATATCAGCTTCTTTTTATGCTAATAGTTTATCTAAAAGTTGTGCGGTAAATAAATTAAATTTTGGAATTTTAAGTGCACTAGAAGTAGATATTAACTTCAATTGCAATGTTCTAACAGGAGCAAATGGTTATATAAGAGGAGCTTCAGGTGGTCATTCAGACGTAGCTTTTGGGAGTGATATTTCAATAGTCGCTCTTCCTTTGATAAGAGGTAGAATACCAACTATAACTAATAGAGTGCAAACTATAGTTACTCCAGGTAACAATATAGATATTGTTGTAACTGATATAGGTATCGCTGTTAACCCTTTAAGAAAAGATTTAATTCAAAATTTTAGAGAAAAAAATATAAATTTAATAAATATCGAAAAATTAAAAAAAATTGCATATAGTATAACAGGCGAACCAGATAAAATTGAGTATGACAAAAATCATATTGTAGCTATAGTTGAATATAGAGATGGAACTACAATAGACGTTATATATAAAATTAAACCATTTGTTTTATAAAAAATTAATATTTAATGTTAACATTAAGAAAAAATTTATATTTATGAATGAAAAAGAAAATATTGTCATTTTTAAAAAAAAAAACATATTAAATTCTAGAGAAAAAAGATATTTAGAACAAAAAAAATTTTTAAAAAAATATAGAAATAGTATGTTAATAATATCATTAAATATTCCTGGCTTAAATAAAAAAAAAATTTTATACAGAATATTTTTTAAAAAAATTATTTACAAAAAAATATTACCTTTTTTGATAAAATCTAAAATAGATTTTTTTTATTATAAAAACAAAAAAATTTTTAATGACAATGCAGGTTTTTATTCAAATATAATATTAAAGAAAATAGATAAAAAATCATTAATAAATTTTAAAAAAAAAATAATAGAACTAGAAAAAACTAATTCTATTTTTATTTTATTAGATATGGATATAATAGATAACAATCATAATTTAATACGAAGAAGTGATTTAAAAATTGCTCCTAGAAAATGTTTTTTATGTTCAAAACCTGCCAAAATTTGTACCTTTAAAAAAAAACATAATTTAAAAAAAATACTATTTTTGATAAATCAAAAAATAAAAATTTTTTTATCAAAAAAAAATTTTTAAAATTTTTTTATTTAATATTTATATTTTCTTTATTTTTTATCAAAACTTCTTTTATTTCTTTAAGTAAATCAATTTGTTGTTTTTCCAATAATTCCAAATTTTTATTAACATTAGACTGAGAATTCTGAGAATTCCCAGTTTTTCTAAAAACAAAAACTAAAATAATATAAAGACAAAAAGATACTACTAAAAATTCAAAAACATTTTGAAGAAAAACTCCATAATTAATATAAACACTAGAGTTTAATTTAAATTTTAATTCTTTTAAATTATCAGTTTTGTTAAAAATAAAACTTAAAGGGGGCATAATAATATCTGTAGATAAAGAACTAACAACCTTTGTAAATAATTGACCCATTATAAAAGCAACAGAAAGTTTTAAAACATCTCCTTTTGAAATAAAATTTTTAAAACCATCTTTGAAAGTTTTTACTCTATTTAAATCCAATTTCATAAATCAATATCCTTTTATTTAATTTATATTTTAATATTAAAATATTATTTATTTTATTTTGTGTTTAATATAGTTAAATAAAAAAAATTATTTAATTTAAGTATATTAAAACAAATTTTAAATTATATTTTTTTGAACTATATTTTTTTAATTAATGTTCAACAAAATTATAACATATATCTTTTTTTAAAAAATATTTGAATTTTTTGATGATATAAATAAAGTATTCTTTTGATGGAAACAATAGTTATGTTATAATTATTACGATATAATTTTTAACTAATTATAAATATTAAATAAAATAGATAATGATAAAATTTTTGTTTTTTCATTTTATTTTATATAAAATTATAAAAATTTTACGCTTTTTAATAAAATATCATATAAAAAATGAAAAGAATATTATTATATTTAAAAAAGGAATGTAGTTATAATATTGTGAATATAGAACAATTTTTTGATAAAATAAATAATCTCTATCATAATAATACAATTGAATTTTTGTTTTTTATTTTATTAACATTTATAATTTTAGCACTTATAGGACCAATAATTTCATTTATATTTTTTTTTATTAAAATTGTTTTTAAAGCTTTATACCGTATTTTAATATTTAATTGGAATTTCATATTTGGTAAAAATCAAAAAGAACAAAAAAAATATACAGAAAACCCCAAAATTTCAATCAATAATCAATATCCTGATTATAATAATAACAACAAAGATTTAACTCTGATTGAAATGAAAATTTTAGAGCTAAATCAAAGAGAAAATAGACAATCACATCATAATTTATTCCAAATAGAATTAAACCAACATAAATTAGAAAATAAGTTAGAATTGAATAAACAAAAAAATTATTTTGAAAAAAAAATGTTAGAACAACAAATTAAATCTTTAGAAAAAGAAATAGAAAAAATTAAAAATAAAGAAAAAACAGAATTTCAAAAACAAAATGATGCTAAAATAAAAGAATATGATAATAAAAATAATAAACAAAAAAATAATCAAAATATAGATTTATCAATTATAGATGAAGATTTTGTGAAACAAATACCTGATTATCTAAAAAAAATATTCTATAAAATAAAAAATTTAGAAAATATACAATTTTATATATTAAACAATATAATGAACAATAAAGAATCATATTATAATGAAGATGAACATGCATTCTATGTAAATCCAAAAGATTTAGTTTTTATTAAAAAAATTTTAATTCAAAAAAACGAAAAAATAAAAAAATTGATAAATTAATAAAAAAATAATAAATAATTATAATAATTTATAATTTTTCTAATAATCATTTATTCTTAGAATAAAAAAATTCAAAATTCAGATTTTGAATTTTTTACTTTACTTATATTAAAGATTACAAATTACTTCAATTTAACATTATTAATATTTATATACTTTTTTGTTATAGGTTCCTCTTTTGTTTTATTAACTTTAATTTCTAGCACACCATTATAAAAATTACATTGAATATCTTCCGGCTTCAAGTGATCACTTATTTTAAAACTACGTTTTACAATAAATTTAGGTCTTTCTTGTCTTAAATAATGAATTTGTTCATCATTTTTTTTATTTTCTTCTTCATTTTTCAAAGAATTAGGAATTACTTCTATTGTTAATCTATTATTTTCTAAACTGACTTTAACTTCATCACTCATTAAACCAGGAACATTAGCAATCAAAAGATAATGATCTTTTTTTTCTATAATATCTATAGGCATAGGATTATTTTGAGCACCTGATAAAGATACACTTTTTAAATCATCAAATAAATCTTCCAATAAAGAATTATTATGACTAATTAAATCTAAAAACATAAAATAATCATCTCCTTTTAAATATATTTTTCATAAAAAAAATTTTATTTATCAAACTAAATATTACACATTCATTCTAACAATTAATTTTAGCAAAGTCAATACTTAATTGCTAATTTATAAATAAAAAAGAAATAAATTATTAAATAATAAAAAATTATTTTTTATATTAAATTAATTATAATTAAAATATATACTTTAATTATAAATTTGTTTTTTACATTTTTAATAATTTATTTAATATCCAATACAAAATAAATAAAAAAAAAGATAATATTTCTTTTTAACTTAATTAAATTAAATAAAAATAATTATTTTGTATTTTTTTATTATTCTATTTTATTCTAAACATATTTTTTGTTTATAAATTTATTTTTATAAAAAAATATAAATTTGAAAAAAATAAAAAATACTAATTTAAAAATATTATCTAATTTACCAAAAATTCCAAAAAATAATCAAAATCAAAATTAAAATTTATAAAAAAATAAAAAAATGATTTTTTTTTATAGAATATTATATTATTTCAATATAAAAAACCCTTCAAATAAAATTAAAATATATATATATCAAAAAAACACAATTTATATATAGATAATATCAAAATTTTAAAAGCGATATATGTATAGAATAAAAATAGATAAAGCAAAAATTAAATCAAAATATTTGAAAATGATTAAAAAAATAATTATATTAATGAATTTAATAAAGAAAAAAAATTCTTAATAAAAAGAGCTTTTCTTTTTACAATAATAAGAGTAATCGAAATAATTAATTATATTAAATAATTTAGTAAAATATTATTTAATCAAATACAAAAAGTATCAAAATATATTATAATCCTAATAAATATTTTATTAAAGATTTCTATGACTTAGTAAAAAAAAAATATATTAATAACAAATACTTATTTTGTTGATATCTTCATAAAATTATGTGATAAAAAAGCAAATAATAATAAAATAAATAAAAAATATATTATACTAAAAAAATTATCAAAAAATTTAAAATACGTTAAAAAAAAATTTTTTTATAATGATTATTTTCCATTCTATAAATGAAATAAAGATTAAAAGAATTTAAAACAATATTAAAAGCATTTAAAAAATTTAATAAATAATAATAAAACAATACTTTACTTATTTAAAATAACAACGATGGATTTTATATATATTTCGATATAAAATCTATCTATATAATTTTATTAAAATATATTTAAACTATTTATTTTATTTTTCTTAAATCTGTAAAATATTTTTTTATTCTTTTAACGTAACTTTGATTTTTAATACTTATATTATTTTTTATAATGTACTTTCTCAAATTTTTTGGCATAAAAATTCTAATATCTTCTTGATTATATCCTATAACAATTGATTTATTATTAAAAATAATAGGTTTTTTACAAATACTAGGATTTTTTAATATAAAATCTTTTACTTGTTGTATTTTCATCGAAAATAAATCAATTTTTTGTTCTTTAAAAATTTTAGAACGAGTAGAAATTATTTTTGTAAAATCAATTTCTTCATAACTTAAAATGAGATCTATATCTAATTCTGTTAATTTAAAATTATTTATATTTTTTTCTTTGTAATCTATATTATGTAGTTCTAACCATTTTTTTGCTTTTTGACATGAAGAACAACGATTTGCAGTATAAATAAAAACCATAAATCACACTTCCTTATATGCAATTTTTTTTATTATTGACATATTATATTCTGTAAAATTTTATGTTTTATTAACTAAATTGTTTTTATTTTTATTTTTATTATTAAAATTTTATTAATTAAAAAAATAAAATTAAATTACAATAATTTTAACAAATTTGTTTAAATAAATCAAAAAAATTATTATTTATAGATATTTTTTATTTATTTTATAATTAAATATTTACAAAATTTTTAATTTTTTTTATTAAAATAAATAGTCTATTTTTCATTTTTTTTAAAAAAAACTATAAAAAATAAAAAATTTTTTTAAAAAAAATGAAAAAAATTATTCTAATAAAATTACAAAAGCTAAAGCATATTTATCATCATGAGTAATTGAAATTATTATTTTAGGATTTGTAATATTTTCTACATATGGGAACCCATACTTTTTATCATTCAAAATAGACCAATCATTATAATTATTTTTAAGATTGCCTTTTTGGTAAGCTTTGAAAATAGCTTCTTTTCCTGCCCATCTCCCTGCTATAAAATTTAATTTTTGTTTAAAATTGTTCATCTTATTATAAATTATATATTCTTTTTGAGAAAATATTCTTTTTGCTATTTTTTCTATACCAATTTTTTTAATTCTCTTTATTTCTATTAAATCTATTCCAATATTTTTCATATACTAAATTCAATTTACCTTTTTAAAAAAATTTCAAAAATAAATATTAACTTCAAAAAAGTATTTTCATAAAATTTTTTTCATTTATTATTTTTATTTTCAATTCATCAGCTTTTTTAAGTTTATTTAAACTTCCTTGTTTACCACAAATTAAAAAATCAGTTTTTTTAGAAATAGAACTAGTAACAATAGCTTCATATTCTTCTAAAATATTTTTTATTTCTATTCTTTTGAAATTATTAAAAACACCTGTTAAAACTATTTTTTTGTTTCTAAAAAAATAATATTTTTTATTTTTTTCTTTTTTTTCTAATTCAATATCATTTTTTTTTGAAAGATTCATAATACCTTTTTCTTTTAATATTTCTAATTCTTTCAAATTTTTTTCATCTTTAAAATATTCTAATATACTATTAGCTATTTTTAAACCTATTTCTGGGATTTCTAATATATTTTCTATACTGGCTTTTTTTATATTTTCAATATTTTGAAATTTTTTAGCTAATATTTTAGATATTTTTAAACCTACATGTTTTATGCCTAATGAAAACAAAATATTCTTAAAAGGTCTTTTTTTACTTTTTTCTATAGATTGTAAAATACTATCTATTTTTTTTTGTTTAAAAAAAGGTAATTTTTCCAATTTATCTCTATTTTTTTCTAAATCATATAAATCTGATCTATTTTTTATTATTTTTTTTTTAAAAAAAAGTTCTAAAGTTTTATTTCCTAAAACATTAATATCCATAGCTTCTTTAGAAACAAAATGAATTATATTTTTTATTTTTCTTTCTTCGCAATTTTTATTTATACAAAAATAATCCACTTCATTTTCTATTTTTTGCAATTTATGAAAACAAAAAGGACAATTAGAAATCATTTTTAAAGGAAATTGATTTGTTCTTTTTTCTTTAATTATTTTTATAATTTCAGGAATAATTGATCCAGATTTGTGTATTAAAACATAATCATTTATTCTGATATCTTTTTCTTCTATATAGTTAAAATTATGTAAAGATACTTTTGAAATAAGACTACCATCTACAATAACAGGAATCAATTCCGCTATAGGAGTGACAGCTCCTGTTCTTCCTATTTGAAAAGTAATTTTTTTTATAGTAGTTTTTCCATGAATAGAATTAAATTTATAAGCAATAGCCCATTTAGGAAATTTACTTGTATAACCTATAGAATCATAAAAATATAATTCATTAACTTTCACAACTATACCATCATTATTATAATTTAGATTTTTTTTTAATTCTTTATAATAATTAATTTGTTCTATTAATTCATCAAAAGAATTTATTATTTTATAATGATGATTTATTACAAAACCTAATTTATGCAAAAAAAACAAAACATCTTTTTGTGTTTGAATAAAGGATGGAGGATTAATTATAGAATAAATAAAACAAGATAAGTTTCTTTTAGCTACTATATTAGTATCTAATTGTCTTAAAGTTCCGGAAGCTGCATTACGAGGATTAGCAAAAACAATTTTATTTTCTTTTTTTCTTATTTCATTTATTTTTTTAAATGTATCAAAATTAAAAAAAATTTCTCCTCTAACTTCTAAGTCTATTTTTTCTATGATTTTTAAAGGAATATCTCTAATAGTTTTTATATTATTAGTTATCAATTCTCCAAAATAACCGTTACCTCTTGTTACTGCTTGATATAAAATTCCTTTTTTATATTTTATACTAATAGCTACTCCATCTATTTTTAGTTCTGTTATAAAATTTGCATTTTTATGTTTTTTTTTAATGCGATTATAAAATTTTTTTAATTCTGTTATATTAAAAACATTTCCTAATGATAACATTGGAACATCATGTTTTATTTTATCAAATTTTTTATTTAAATATCCTCCTACTTTAAAAGTAGGACTATAAGATAATTTGTATTCTGGATATTTTTTTTCTAAATAAATTAATTCTTTCAATAAAGCATCATATTGTTCATCTTTCAAATAAGAATTATTTAATTGATAATAAAAATAATTAGCTTTTTCTAAGATATCTGTAACTTTTTTAATTTTTTTTTTTATTTCTAACGTCATATTTATTGATATAAACCTTTTTTAAAAAAATAATTTAATTTGATATATCTTTTTATTTTCATATATCAAAATATGATTTCTTACATTTTGTTTAAAATAGGAATTCCTAGTAAATTTAAACCTTCTTTAAGAATATAAACTATAACTTTTATAAATAAAAAATTAGCTTTATTTAATATTTGATCATTTACCAAAATTTTTTCTTTTGCATAAAATTGATTAGCATTTTTAGCTAATTTAAGTAAATATCTAGCTAATATACTGGGCATATTTTCTTTTTTAGAAATTTCTAATATAAAATAGAATTGATCTATTAGTTTAATTATGTCAAAATAATTTTTTTTTTCATAATATTTATTTATTTTGTCAGACCAATAAAATTTATTATTTTTATTTAAATGATTTTTTTCAATAATAGAATTAAATCTAACTATTGTGTACTGTAAATATGGTCCAGTATTACCATCAAATGTTAACATTTGATTTAAATCAAATTCAATATCTAAATGTCTATCATTTTTTAAATCATTAAAAATTATAGCTCCAATAGCTATTTTTTCGGCTATTTTATTAATATTTTTTAATTTAGGGTTTTTAATTTTAATTATTTCTTGAGCTTTTTCAGAAGCTTTTTGGATAATTTTTCTCAAATCATAATTGATATTTTTTCTGGTAGAAATTTTTTCATTATTAACTAAAATTAATCCAAAATTAACATTTTCCAGTCTAAAATTATAACCTATTTTTTTAATAATTTGAAATAACTGTTGAAAATGTAATTTTTGTTCATTACCAACAACATATATCATTTTTGAAAAATTAAATTTTTTATAACGAAATAAAGCGCATGTTATATCTCTAGTTAAATAAAGATAACTACCATTTTTTTTTTGTATTAACGCTGGAATTATATTTTTTAAAGGAATAATATATGCTCCCTGGTCTAATTTTACTATTTTTTTTCTTTTAAATTCATTTACTAATTTTATAGTTTTTTTATGAAAAAATGATTCACCAGTATAATAATCAAAAGAAATGTTTAATAATTTATAAATCTTCTTAAATTCTTTTAAAGATATTTTTTTAAACCATTTCCATAACTCTACTTCTTCTTTATTTTTATTCTCTAATTTTTTAAAAATTTCTCTAGCTTCTTCTTTTAACTCTTTATTTTGTTTTTCTTTTTGATGAAATAAAATATATAGTTTTTGTAACTCATTAATAGGTTTTTTGGAAATTATTTCTTTATTACCCCATTTACGATAAGCCAAAATCATTTTAGCAAATTGTATACCCCAATCTCCTAAATGATTTATGCTTATTGTCTGAAATCCTAATTTTTCATAAATATTTTTTAGAGAATTGCCTATAATAGTTGATCTTAAATGACCTATAGAAAAATTTTTTGCAATATTTGGAGATGAATAATCAAAAATAACTTTTTTGTTATGATTTATTTTTTTAATTTTAAATTTTTTTTTATCAAGTTTTAATATGTTAAATATAATTTTTTTGATAACAATTTTTTTATTTATTTTAATATTTAAAAATCCTTTTTCAAAAAAAATATCTTTTATTTCTTTTAATAAAATTAATTCTGTTTTTAATTCATAAAAAAAAGATTCTATATTTTGATTTATTTTTTGTGAATAAGAAAATAATGGTAAGTAAAAATCAAAATCCATATCAACATTGTTTTTATTATTATTTTTTATTTGAAATTTTATATTATATTTTTTATTCAATGTTTTTTCTATTTTTTTTTGTATTTTTTTTATATACATATTATGTTTATTTTTTTATTAATTTTCTTGAATTTTCTTAAATTTATTAATATTTTTTTATTTTTTCTAAAAAACTATTTTATGTTATTTTTTAAAATATCTAATTTTTTTTGAAACAAATCTGGTAAAGGAATTTCGAAATTTAAGTATTTTTTAGTAACAGGATGTATAAAATTTATTTTTTTCGCATGTAATAATTGAGTTTTTATATTGTCTTTTTTTTTGCCATATAAAATATCACCAATTATTGGTTTTTTTAAATATGATAAATGAACTCTTATTTGATGAGTTCTTCCTGTTTCTAATTCTAATTCTATTAAAGAAGTGTTTTTAAATTTTTTTAAAGTTTTAAAATAAGTTATGGATGGTTTTCCTTCAGGAGAAATAGCCATTCTTAAGCGATTTTTAAAATCTCTTTTAATAGGTAAATTTATTATACCTTCTTTATCTAAAAAACCATGAATTAAAGCCCAATATATTCTTTTAATTTCCCTTTTTTTAATAAGATCTTGCATTTGAGAAACAATTTCTTCTTTTTTTCCTATAATAATTAATCCTGTTGTATTTTTATCTAAACGATGAATTATACCTGGTCTATCACTTTTGATTTTTTTTAGACTTTCTATGTGAAAAATTAAACCATTAATAAGTGTAATGCCTGAATAGTTAGGAGAAGGATGAACTATTAATCCTGATGGTTTATCAATTATGGCTAAAAATTGATCTTCATAAATAATTTTTAAATTAAGATTAATAGGTTGAATATTATAATTTTCTTTTTCTTCTTTTTTAATTTTAATATTTATTAAATCATTTTTTTTTAGAATATAATTTTTTTTTATTTTTATATTATTATTTATTAGAATTTTACCTGATTTTATTAAATTACTACATTTGCTTCTACTTAAACTTAATTTTTGTGATAAAAAATAATCTAGACGTTGTTCATCTTCTTTTTTTGATATTAATAAATTTTTATTCATTTGAATAAAATAACCTTTGATATAAAATTTTTCTATTAGAATCAATAATATATTTTAATTTTATTAACATTATAATTTTATTCTAAATTATATATTAAATAAATTTTTTTATTAATTTTTTCTGTTTTATCATCATAAATAATTGATTCTTTTTCTTCTTTTTTTCTTCTTTTATTTTTTTAAAATTATCTATATTTTCTCTTTTAATTATTTTTTTTCTTTTTCAAACCAATCAATTTTACCAGTATTACATATCTCTTCAATATCTTTTTTAGACAAAGTTTCTAACTCAAATAAATAATTAGCAATTTTAATTAGTAATTCTTTATTTTCAGAAATAATTTTCTTTGCTGATTCATAACAATTGGATATAATATCTTGTATAGCTTGATCTATTTCTAAAGCCTTAGGATCTGAAAAACTTTTATGAAATTGTTGTTCATCCTCAGAAAATTGAGCCAAACCAATACTACTCATACCATATTTAGTAACCATCATTCTGGCAATTTGAGTAGCTTGTTTTAAATCTGAATATGCTCCGTTGGAAATATCATCTAAAAATATTTCTTCAGCAGCTCTACCACCTAAACAAACTGTAATTTCAGCTAAAAGTTGCGTTTTAGATAAGAAGAAAGTTTCTTCTTCATGTAGCATTAAATTATAACCACCAGCATTTCCTCTAGGTATTATTGTTATTTTTTGTGCTTTTTTAGCTTCTGGTATTTTTAATCCAATAATAGCATGTCCAGCTTCGTGATAAGTCACTAATTTTTTTTCTTTTTGTGAATATTTTTTACTCTTTTTTGCAGGACCTATCAAAATACGATCTACAGCTTCACTTATTATTTTTTTATTTATTAGTTTTAATCCTTTACGAGCTGTTAACAAAGCTGCTTCATTTAAAATACCCTCTAATTGAGCACCACTAAAACCAGGTGTTTGTTTTGCTAATTCTTCTAAATTTACTTCTGGATCAATTTTTTTGTTAGATGCGTGTAATTTTAATATCGCTTCTCTATCTTTTACAGTAGGTAAATTAATTATGAATTGACGATCAAAACGTCCAGGTCTTAAAATAGCAGAATCTAAAAAATCTGGTTGATTAGTAGCTGCTATTACTATAACACCTGTATTTTGATTATAACCATCTAATTCAATTAAAAGTTGATTTAAAGTTTGTTCTTGTTCACTGTTTCCATAAGACATTCTTCTTTTTCTAGCAAGTGTTTCAATTTCATCTATAAAAATAATACAAGGAGCATTTCTTTTAGCTGTTTGGAATAAATTTCTAATACGTGAAGCTCCTAAACCAACAAACATTTCGACAAATTCAGAACCAGATGTTGCAAAAAAAGGAACATTAGCTTCTCCTGACAAAGCTTTAGCTAGTAATGTTTTACCTGTTCCGGGAGGGCCAGATAATAAAATTCCTTTTGGGATTCTAGCTCCTAAATCAGAATATTTTTTTGGATCTTTTAAAAAATCTACTATTTCTTGCATTTCTTCTTTTTCTTCTTCGGCTCCTGCAACATTTTTAAAAGTTAGTTTTTTTTGGTTAATATTATTTGTATTTGGTTGTTTTTTATGTTTATCGTTAAATTGATCCATAAATTTACCTGTTGTTTGCTTAAACAAATCAAAAGCATAATAAATTATCAAAATTGCAAAGCATATTTCCATTGATCTGAAAAAAGGTTGGAAACCAAAACTTTCTTCCAATTCTTTTGTTGCTGGTAAAAATTGAGAAATATCATCTTGAAACAAGCCAAGAGCTAAAGAATTTATTTTATTCAAAGTATTTTGATCAACAAAATTATAAGTTTTTTCCTTACCATCTTTATATTCGACTTTCATTCTGTAAAAAGCTGGTAATGATTTGATTAAAGTTGTTTTAATCTTTTTTATTTTGATATCTGTTTTTTGTGTATTTTCCAAATTATTTATTATTTCTAGAGCATTATCATTATTTTCTTTTGAATTTCTTTCAAATTTATAATATAAAGACCTTGATAATCCTATTAATAAGATAATCACTACTATATGTATGATATTTATTTTTTTTATTTTGTTTGGTAATTTTTTCATATATATTTCCTTTAAAAATCTATTAATTGATCTATAAAAATTCTAAAAAATTAATAATCTTTTTTTTGATCAATTTAAAATGTTATTTTATAAAATTTTTTTTAAATAAAAAAATAAATTTATATCATTTGTATGTCAGTAAATCTTATTTACTCCCATATAAGGCACAAGATTTTTAGGAATTGTAACACTTCCGTCTTTATTTTGATAATTTTCTAAAATAGCAATCATAGTTCGTCCAATAGCTAATGCAGAAGCATTTAAAGTATGAACATATTCATTTACTTCTTTATTTTTAAATTTAATATTTGCTCTTACTGCTTGAAAATTTTCTGCATTACTAATAGATGCTATTTCTCTATATTTATTTTGACCTGGCATCCAAACTTCTATATCATATGTTTTACTCATGTTAAATCCTAAATCTCCAGTAGATAAAAGCACAACTCTGTAAGGTATTTTTAATTCTTTTAAAATTTCTTCTGAATCATTTAACATTTTTTCTAATACTTTGTATGAATTTTTAGGTTCTGTAAACTGTATCAGTTCTACTTTATTGAATTGTTTTTGTCTAAAAATACCTTTAGTATCTTTTCCTGCTGCTCCAGCTTCTTGTCTAAAACAAGTAGTAAAACCAACATATTTTATTGGTAATTGTTTTATATCTAAAATTTCATTTCTATGTAAATTAATTATAGGTACTTCAGCTGTGGGATTCAGATACCATTTTTTTTCATTAATGTTTATTTCAAAAAGATCACTTTTAAATTTAGGTAATTGTCCGCTAGAGAACATAGACTTTTCATTAACAATAAAAGGAGTAATTATTTCTTTATATCCTTTTTTTATATGATGGTCTATCATAAAATTAATTAAAGATCTTTCTAATTTAGCTCCCATTCCTTTCAATACTACAAATCTACTACCTGTAATTTTTGTCGCTCTTTCAAAATCAAAAATCCCTAATTTTTTATTTAATTCTGTATGATCTTTATATAAAAAATCTTTCTTATAATTTGTTGAAAATCTATAAATTTCTAAATTATCTTCACTATTTTTTCCTAAAGGAACGGAATCATGTGGTATATTTGGTGTTTTATATAATATTTCATATATTTCAATTTTTATTTTATTTAATAAATATTCTAATTCTTTCAATTCTTTTTTAACAGATGATTTATTTTCTTGTAATATTTCGGAAATTGATGCGTTTTTTTTTTTAAATTTTTCAATTTCATCAGAAAATCTATTTTGTTTAAATCTTATCTCTTCTATTTTAAAAATTGTTTCTTTTCTTTTTTCATTCAAATTGATTAATCTTTTTAAGTAAGAAAAATCATCATTTCTTCTTTTTAACTTACTTATAACCAAATCTATATTTTGTACTACAAACTTTAATTTTAACATTTTTTATGAAATTTACCTTTTTTAAAACATATTTTTATTTTGTTATATTTTTAATTATTTAAATAATTCAAGAAGATAATTCTTTTTTCTTACTATTTAACACTTTAGATAAATTAGATTTCTTTCTAGAAACAAAATTAGAATGAAAAATACCTTTAACTACACCTTTATCCAATTTTTTATTTACTAAATTTAAAAAATTATTAGCTTTTTCTATTTCAGAAACATCAACTAATTTTTTAAATTTCTTGATAAACGTTCTAGTAGAAGATTTAAAAGCAGCTTTTTGTAATCTACGTTTTTCGTTAGTTTTATTTCTTTTTTTTTGTTGCTTTATATTTGCCATTATTATATTTTTTTAATCTTTCTTCTTATTTTATTAATAAAAAGTTATTTTTAACTGTTTAAAAAAAGTAATTTTACAAATTAATTGTGTGAGAAATTAATCGTTTCATGAAAATTACATAAAATTACATTTTCTTTTTAATATGTTTAAATTATACTTTATTTATTAATATTATCTATTAATTATTATAACTAATATTACTTGATTATAAAAAAATTTGTATTCGTGATTTATTTTTTTAAATAAAATAAAATAATTTATATTTTTAAAAATTATTATTTTTAAAAATTACTTTAAGATAAAATTTTTTTAATATAAAAAATAACTAATATAAAAATAATAATTTTATTTTTATTTTTAATTATTAATTCCAACAAATTAGTGTAATTATTGTATTCTATAATTATATATTTTTTTAAAAAAATACAAATATTTTTAATAATAATTATAAATATAATATGACTCAAATTAAATGTTATAATTAAAAATGTATATGTTAAAAAAATTATCTTTTAATCTAAAAAGACAGATTATTTTTATTAAATATTTTTTTATACTTTAAATTCAGAAAATTTATTTCATTTAGAACAAAAATATAAATTTAAAAAAGGAAAACAACATAAAATAATGAAAAATATAATAAAAATCTCAGCTAATTTATTAACTATTTTCAGAATTATTTTAGTCTTTTTTATGTTGCCTTTTTTGTATTTTCAATTTAATTTTAAAAATTTATCATCTTATAACTATTCAATTAACAATTTTAAATTTTATTTCGGAATGATTTTCATTTTAGCAATTTTTACAGATTATTTAGATGGTTTTATCGCTAGAAAATTTAAACAACAAACTATTTTCGGAAAATTTTTTGATCCTATAGCTGATAAATTACTTGTTTTTATTTCTCAAATATATCTCTATATTTTATGTCGAAAAGGAATATTAACAACAAATTTTCCAGATATAAACAAAAAATTAGAATATTTTATTTTAAGTTTTTTCATTATTAGTAATTTTAGGGATTTTTTAATAATGGGTGTGCGTTGCGTTGCTTTTGAACAAAAAAAAATTATTGATTCTTCTTTTTTAGGTAAAATAAAAACTTTTTTTATTTTTACTTCCATTTTATTAGTTTTATTTGTTGAATTTTGGATAAAAATTTTTAATATTGAAAATATAGATTTTTTAATTAAATTTATAAAAATATTCATATTATTTAATATTTTTTTTATTATTTTATCTGGACTAGATTATATTATTAAGAGTAACAAAATTATTTTTTCAAAATTCATATAATTTCTTATAAATCAAAAAAATATAAAATAAAGATAAATTAGTTGGTATTTGTTATTATGTAGTAATTAATTAAAATTAATTACTATATTATTATTTAAAAAGGAATAAAATTGGTTTTATGAGTGATAAAAATGAAAAAAATATTTTAGAAAATACAATCAAAGAAATTGAACAACGTTTTGGAAAAGGCAGCATCATGAGATTAAATTCTGAAAAAGTAGATAAAATAAAAGTTATTTCTACAGGTTCATTAAAATTGGATATAGCTTTAGGAATAGGAGGGTTTCCACAAGGTAGGATTATAGAAATTTTTGGTCCTGAAAGTTCAGGAAAAACCACTTTAACTCTACATGCTATTGCTGAAGCACAAAAAAAAGGTGGAAACGTTGCTTTTATAGATGTAGAAAATGCTTTAGATCCTAATTATGCCAAAAAAATTGGAATTGATTTAGATAATTTTATTATTTCGCAACCAGATTCTGGAGATAAAGCTTTAGAAATTGTAGAAAGTTTGATTAAAAGTGGAGTTATGAGTTTAATAGTTATCGATTCTGTTGCTGCTTTAGCTCCTGAAGCTGAACTAAAAGGGGAAATTGGAGATTCATTCATGGGGTTACATGCTAGAATGATGTCACAAGCTATGAGAAAACAATCAGCTATTATTTCAAAAACTAATACCATTGTGATTTATGTTAATCAACTAAGAGAAAAAGTAGGAGTTATGTATGGAAGTCCTGAAGTTACTCCAGGCGGAAAAGCATTAAAATATTTTGCTTCTTTAAGGTTAGATATAAGAAGAACAGAATTAATTCGTGATGATAATGATATTGTAGGTATTAAATCTAATGTAAAAGTTGTAAAATCTAAGGTTTCTTGTCCTTTTAAAGTTGCACATATAGAAATAATATATGGTGTAGGAATATCTAAAACAAGCGAAATATTAGATTTATCAGTTTTTCTTAATTTTATAAAAAAAAACGGTTCTTGGTATAGTTATCAAAATAAACAAATTGCTCAAGGAAAAGAAAAAACTAAAGAATTTCTCATAAAAAACAAAGATATTTTAGATAAATTAGAAAAAGATATTAAAAAAAATTTTAATTTAGATTAATTTTTAATTTTTCTCAAAAACTTATTATAAAAAGTAAGGATTTAAGTTATGATAATAAATAAAAAAAATAATTTTAATTTTAAAGAAAAAAAAAAAATATATGAAGGTGCAAATTGGAATAAGTTTGAAGATAAATATACACAACATTTTTACGAGCAAAATTTAAGTCAATTTTGGCGTCCAGAAGATGTTAGTTTACAAAGTGATTTGATAACTTGGGAAAAATTATCTTTGACAGAAAAACAAGTTTATTCACAAAATCTTTTAATATTAACATTTTTAGACACATATCAAGGCGATATAGGAATGCCTATTATTCTTCGTTCTTTTGAATCATTTGAACATCAAAAAAAAGCAACTTTAAATTTTATGGGAGCTATGGAAAACGCAGTACATGCTAAAAGTTATTCTAATATTTTTATGACTTTTTTAAGTAAAAAAAAAATTGAAGAATTATTTGCTTGGGGGAAAAAACAAAAAAATCTTCAAAATATAATAAATATAATAGTAGATATTTATGAAAATTTAGAAAAACAAGTTGCTATTAAAAAATTTTTTTCAGAACAATATGATAATAATATTTTTAATGAAAGTAAATGGCAAGCTTTAGTAGCTTCTGTTTTTTTGGAGACTTGGTTATTTTATAGCGGTTTTTATTATCCATTATTTTTTTATGGACAAGGTATGTTGATGCAGTCAGGAGAAATTATTAATTTAATTATTCGTGATGAAAGTATTCATGGAGTTTATATAGGTAGATTATCGAGAGAATTATACAATAGTTTTTCTGCAGAACAAAAAAATAAATTAAAAAATTGGTTGGATAATTTATTAGACAAACTTTATATAGAGCAAATATCAATTATTAAAGAATTATACAATAAAGTTGGGTTATATGAAGATGTTAATATTTTTGTTCGTTATAATATAAATAAAGCATTATTGAATTTAGGTTTTGATCAAAAATTCCCTCATGAAGATGTTAATCCAGTCATTTTAAATGGTTTAAATACAGAAACTAAAACTATGGATAATTTTTCTTTAAAAGGGAATGGTTATCAAAAAATGATATCCGAAAGTTTAAAAGATGAAGATTTTATTTTTTAAAATATTTCTTAAAAAAAAAGAAATAAAAAATAAAATCTTTTTTTTTAAGAAAAAAGAAATAAAAAAATAAAATCTTTTTTTTTAAGAAAAAAGAAATAAAAAAATAAAATCTTTTTTTTAAGAAAAAATATATGATGGCAGGGATATCAGGA
>NZ_VWXM01000001.1 GCF_009268105.1 Candidatus Phytoplasma sacchari | reverse complement strand
AATCATCATTGGAATAACATTATTCTTTTCGTTATATTTTATTTGTAATTTTCTACGTCTTTCGGTTTCTGCGATAGCTAATTTCATAGATTTAGTTATTTTATCAGCATACATTATAACTTTTCCGTTTATATTTCTGGCTGCTCTACCAATAGTTTGGATTAAACTAGTTTCATTTCTCAAAAAACCTTCTTTATCAGCGTCTAAAATAACAACTAAAGAAACTTCTGGTAAATCTAAACCTTCTCTTAATAAATTAACTCCTACTAAACAATCATAAATACCTGATCTTAATTGTTGTAAAATAAATAATCTTTTTAAAGATTTAACTTCACTATGTAAAAAAGCAACTTTAATTCCTAATTCTTTTAAATAATTTGTTAATTCTTCACTCATATGAATCGTAATAGTTGTTATCAAAGTTCTTTCTTTTTTTTTAGCTCTTTTTTTTATTTCAAAATATATATTTTCTATTTGATTTTTAGTATTTCTAACTTCGATTTGAGGATCTATAACAAAAGTAGGTCTAATGATTTGTTCTACAATAGGTATTTTTTTTTCTAATTCATATTTTCCTGGCGTAGCTGACAAATAAATAACTTTATTAATTTTTTTTTCAAATTCTTCAAATTTTAAAGGTCTATTATCTAAAGCGCTTGGTAAGCGAAATCCATAATTAACTAAATTTTCTTTTCTAGAACGATCTCCCCAATACATTCCCTTAATTTGAGGGATAGTTACATGGGATTCATCTATAATTGTTAAAAATTCTTCTCCAAAATAATCAATTAAAGTATTTGGTGTTTCACCTTCTTTTTTT
The DNA here is from genome assembly GCF_009268105.1 of Candidatus Phytoplasma sacchari. Taxonomy (GTDB): domain Bacteria; phylum Bacillota_I; class Bacilli_A; order Acholeplasmatales; family Acholeplasmataceae; genus Phytoplasma; species Phytoplasma sacchari. The sequence continues at coordinate 53,780 of NZ_VWXM01000001.1, read as the reverse complement.
AAAGACAAATGTCTCGAATAATTTTCAATACCATTACAATATCCTAATTCTTGTAACATTTCCAAATCATAATTCGTTTTAATTTCTATTTTTTGTTTTTCAATAAATTGTTTTTTCTTCTCAAAATATTTTATTCTTTCTTTTAATTCTTTTCGTATTCTTCTAATACTTTCTTTTAATTTTTCCTGATTAGTTACAAAAAAAGAAGACGGAGGAATATTAATATAATTAATTTTTTTTATAATAAAAGTATTTAATAAATCAAAAATTTGAATTTCTTCAATTTTATTATCAAAAAAAATAATACGAATTCCTTGGTTTTTATCAGTAGACAATACTATTTCTAAAACATCTCCTCTAATCCTAAAATGGCCCCTTTTTAATTCGATATTATTTCTTTTATAATGTAATTCAATTAATTTACTAATTATTTCTTTTAATATAATTTTTTTACCTATTTCTAAAAATAACATAGACTTTTTATAATCATTAATATCTCCTATTCCATAAATACAAGAAACTGAAGCAACAACTATAACATTTTTATGTTCAATTAAAGAATTAATAGAAATATGACGTAATTTATCTATTTCTTCATTTATAGAAGAATCTTTATCAATATAAGTATCGCTAGAAGCAACATATGCTTCTGGTTGATAATAATCATAATAAGAAATAAAATATGATACTTTATTTTCAGGAAAAAATGATTTTAATTCATTATATAATTGTCCTGCTAAAGTTTTGTTATGTGCAATAATCAAAGTATTTTGATTTAATTTTTCTATAATATTAGCAATAGTAAAAGTTTTACCAGTGCCTGTAGCTCCTAAAATAATTTGTTCCCTTTTACCTTTTTTAAAATAATCTAATAACTTACTAATAGCTTCAGGTTGATCTCCACTAGGCTTTAATTCAGTTTTAAGTTTAAATATCATAACATTGAATAACCCTTTTATTTATTTAAATTTTTAATATTTTTTTTAAGTATTGTCCTGTATAACTTTCTTTTATATTAATTATTTCTTCTGGAGTGCCTTGGGCAATTATATTTCCTCCGTCTTCACCTCCGCCAGGACCTAAATCAATTATATAATCAGCATTTTTAATAATATCTAAATTATGTTCAATAGTTATAATAGTTGCTTTTTTTTTAGTTATTCTATGAATAATTTCTATTAGTTTTTTAATATCTTCAGTATGTAAACCTATTGTTGGTTCATCAAAAATATACAAATTATTAGGAGAAATTTTTTTATTTAATTCAACAGCTAATTTTATTTTTTGAGCTTCTCCTCCTGAAAGAGTATCAGAATTTTGTCCTAAATATATATATCCTAATCCTACTTCTTTCAAAATTTTTAAATATTTTTTGATTTTTAAATGATTTTGAAAAAAAATATAAGCTTCATCAACAGTCATGTTTAAAATATCATAAATATTTTTATCTTTATATTTTATTTCCAAAACTTCTTTATTAAATTTTTTTCCTTTGCATTTTTCACACTTTATTAAAACATCAGGCAAAAAATACATATAAACTTTTTTAATTCCTTCCCCAAAACAAAATTCACATCTACCATTTTTAACATTAAAAGAAAAATGACCTTTTTGATATCCTCTAATTTTAGACTCATGCAAATTAACAAAAATTTCTCTTATTTTATCAAAAATACCTGTATAAGTAATTGGATTGCTTCTAGGATTTTTGCCAATAGGAGATTGTGAAATTTCTATAATTTTATTTATAAAATTATATTCATCAATAACTAAATTTTGTATTTTTGAATATAAAATATTTTTTTTTTTCAACCCTTTCAATAAAATTTCATTAACCAAAGTTGACTTACCAGAACCAGAAACACCTGTCACTACTATAAAAACTCCTAAAGGAAAATTTACATTAATATTTTTTAAATTGTTTTTGCAAGCGTTTTTAACTTGAATAATTTTTTTAGGATCAATATTATTCCTTAAATATGGGATATTAATTTTTTTAAAACCAGATAAATATTGACCTGTTATACTACTACTTGTTTTCATTACTTCTGATGGAGTACCAAAAGCAACAATTTTTCCACCATTATTACCAGCTAAAGGACCTATATCAATCAAATAATCAGCAGATAACATAGTTTCATGATCATGTTCAACAACTAAAAGAGTATTACCGAATTCTTTTATTTTTTTTAAAGCTAAAATTAAATTATAATTATCCTTTTGATGCAATCCTATTGAAGGTTCGTCTAATGCATATAAAACACCGGATAATTTAGAACCAATTTGTTTAGCTAATTTAATTCTTTGTGATTCTCCGCTAGACAAACTATTTCCCCTACGTGATAAAGTTAAATAACCTAATCCCATATTTTTTATAAAAGTTAATCTTTGATAAACTTCTTGAAAAGCAGAAAAAGATATTTTTTTTTCTTCTTGAGTTAATTTTAAATTATCGATAAAATCTAATAATTTATCTATAGTCAATTCAGTCAATTCATAAATATTTTTATCATTAATTTTAAAAATTAAAGATCCTTTGTTTAATCTAGCTCCTAAACAATGATCACATCTTTTTTCAGACATAAATTTTTTTAACCATATCATTATATAATCATTAGGATGAACTTTTTGAATAACATATTCTAAAGTAGGTATAATACCTCTAAATAAATTATTTTTTTCTTTTAAAATATGATTTTCTTTATTATTTTTAATTTTAACATCATCGTTTTTATAATTTCCATATAATAAAATATCTATATCCTGACTAGATAATTTTTTTAATTGAATATTAATATTAATTTTTTTCTTCAAACAAAATTCTTCTAAATTATCTATTTGATAAAAAATTTTTTTATATCTTTTATAAGGAATAATACCCCCTTCATTAATAGATTTATTTAAATCTAAAATTAATTCTGATAAAAATTTATTTTTAAAACCTAACCCTTTACAAAAAGGACAAGCGCCACCGTAAGGAGTATTAAAAGAAAATAAACGCATTTCTTTTTTGGGTATTTTAAAGTCTATATTAACATTTGAATAATCAAGATAAAATTTTAAAATTTTTTTTTCATCGATTAAAACAAAAACTTTATTTTTAGATAAAGAAAAAGATAATTTTAAAGAATTATATAACCTATTTTTTATTTCTGAACTAACTTTTGAAAAACGATCAATAATAACATAAATATCATTTTTTACATTATCTTTTAATGAAGGAAAAAAATTTTCAAAAGAAAATATTTTTTGATTTATAAAAAATCTATTAAAACCTTCTTTAATTAAATTTTTTAAAATTTCTTGATGTTCTCCTTTTTCATTTTCTATTATCGGCGACATAATAAAAATTTTTTTATTATTAGTTAATTTTAAAATTTCTAAACAAATTTCTTCAATACTTTTAATTTTGAGAGGTAAATTAGTCAAAGGATCATAAGGAAGAGAAATATTTGAATAAATTAAGCGTAAATAATCATAAATTTCTGTTATAGTACCGACAGTTGAACGAAAATTATTATAAACAGTTTTTTGTTCTACACTAATAGAAGGACATAAACCTTCAATTTCATCTACATCTGGTTTTTCAAAATTACCTAAAAATTGACGTTCATAAGTACTTAATGATTCTATATATCTTCTTTTTCCTTCTTGATAAATAGTATCAAAAACTAAAGAAGATTTTCCAGAACCTGATATGCCTGAAACTACTATAAATTTAAACTTAGGAATGTCTATATTTATATTTTTTAAATTATTAGTTCTAGCACCTTTAATCGAAATTATTTCGTTTTTTATTTTTTTCATTAACAATTTTTTTATTTTATGAACCTTCCTTTCTTTAAAAAATATCTTTAAATATTTTTATCATTTTTAATTTTATCCAAAATTTCGCAAGGAACTTTAATTTTTTTAAAATCTTCATAAGAAGCTTTTTTAATAGATTCTAGATTATCGAATCTTTCTAATAATTTTTGATATCTTTTTTTTCCTAAACCCTTAATTTCTAATAAAGAAGTTTTTTTATCTAATTTTTTTTTTACTTTTCTATGAAATTTAACTGTAAAACGGTGTATTTCTGAACTTATTTTTAATAAAAATAAAAATAACTTACTATTTTTATCTAAATTAATTATTTTATTATTTAAAACTAAAGATTCTAATTGATGTTTTTTGTTTTTTTTTAGTGCTCCTAAAGGAATATTTAAATTCATTTTTTTTAAAATTTTGAAAGAAAAATTAAATTGATTTTTTCCACCATCTACTAAAATTAAATCCGGTAATTGGATATTTTCTTTGATTAATCTTTCATATCTTCGTTGAATAATATTTTGAAAAGATTTATATTCATTTTGAAATTCTTTTTTCAAATTAAATTTACGATATGATTTTTTATCAAATTGCAAATTTTTAAAAACAATCATGCTGGATACAAAAGATTGTCCAAATAAATGAGAATTATCAAAAACCTCTATATGATTTATTTCTTTTTCAAAAAAAATAGATAATTCATTTAAGGATTCTTGAATAATTTGTGATTCATCCTTATTAATTAAACTATATTTTAAAAGGTTTTCTTTTGCATTTTTTAGAGCTAATTTATATAAATTTTTTTTCACACCCTTAATCGGAATACAAATATTTGTTTTTAATAATTTTTGAATATTTTGTTTTTCTTCTTTGAATTCTTCACCTAATACTATTTCTTTCGGTTTTATTTTTTTTTCATAATAAAAATTTAAATAAGTAATAATATTATTAATCGCAAAACCTACATAAGAAAAAATTACTTTATTTTGATCTAAAATATTACCTTCATTCAGTTTCAAAATACACAAAGATATTTCATTTTTATCATAATATAAAGCTACAATATCATAACTTTTATCTTTTTTTAAATTAATTAATTGTTTTTCTGTTATTTTTTTTAAATGAAAAAATATATCTTTATATTCTTGTGCTTTTTCAAAATCCAAATTTTTACTAGCTTCATACATTAATCTTTTAATTTTAATAAATATTTCTTTATTTTTACTTCTGAATAAATCAATAATAGATTTAATATTTTTGCTATAATCTATTTTTTGGTTAAAACAAGGACCTAAACATTGATTAATATGATAATAAAAACAAGGTTTTTTAAGTATAGGATGACATCTTCTTAATGGATAAAATTTATATATAATTCTTAATGTTTCTTTAATACTTTCTTTATTATTTGGAAATGGACCAAAAATAATTTTATTTTTAGGAATTTCTTTATACCTAGATATCTTCAATCTAGGATGTTTTTCTTTTGTTATTTCAATATAAGGAAAGGTTTTATCATCTGTTAATTTTAAATTAAACTTTGGAGCATATTTTTTAATTAAATTAGCTTCTAAAATAAAAGCTTCTAATTCATTATTAGTTATAATATATGATAAATAAAAAATTTCTTTTAATAATATAATAGTTTTTTGATTATGTTGATTATTTAAAAAATAATTTTTAATTCTGTTTTTTAAATTTTTAGCTTTTCCTATGTAAATAACACTTTTTTTTTCATTTTTAAATAAATAGCATCCAGGATCATTAGGTAAGTTGTTAATTTTTTCTAATATCATTTTTCTTATCATTTTACTATTTTGATTAATAAATTTAATTTTAATTAATAGTAATAAAATTAATATTTTAAGAATCTTATTACTAAATAAATTATTTTTTTAATATAAATTTAAATAAAATCAATTTCAAAATTTAAAAATTATTCATTTTTTAATATTATATCATTTTAATAAAATTATTCTTTATTAGTTAAAACAATAATAAAATATATTTTTTTAAAATATTTTTAAAAAAACAAATAAATTGTATTTAAATAAATAAAAAGTACAATTTTAGGAAAAAAAATATTAACTAATTTTAACAATTTATTCATGATAATATAGTTATAAAATTAGAGGAGTTTTAACAAAAAATGATAAATTATAATGAAATAAAAGAATAACAAAAAAAAAAAAAAAAAAAATAAATAAATTGAATTTTTATTATTTTATCCATATCGTTATTGATTACTTTAAATATTTTTTATATTTAATATTCATCAATAATTAAAATTAAAAAAGAAAAACAACAAATAAATATAGATAAAGAAATTCAAAAAATATTACAAAAAAATAGATCAAAATAAAGAATTAAAAGAATAAAATAAAAAATTAAAAAAATTTTCATAATCAAAATATAATATTTAATATTTTAATAACTAATATAATAAATATATTATTTGAAATAATTGAAATAATCAAATAAAATAATTATTAATTTTTATCATAATTAATTGCTTATTTAGACATTTTTTATATTTTTTATTTCATAAAAAAATAAAAAGAAAATATTTTTAACAAAAAAAATTAATGAAAAGGTATTATATCTTTTTTTTAAAAAAAATTTTTTTTCTATCAAAATTAAAAATTTTATGTTCAAGAAATTAAAATTTAATTATAAAAAGACAATATTTAATTTTGATTAAATTAAAATTATTTATTATAAAATTTAAATCAATAAAAATTTATTTTTGTATCTACCTTAACAAATCATATTTATCTATTTTTTTAAAATTTTTATTATTTTTTTATAAAAAAAAATATTAATAAAAATAAAATACTTATTCTTCAATAATTTAAAAATTTTTTTACTTTAATATTTTTAAATTATTTAATAAAGCTTTAAATTAAAAATTTTTTCAATTATTTTCTAAAAAAATAAAATTATAAAATAATCAATTAATTTATTTTTAGTATATTTTTACCAATATGATATTTTTTTATTTTTTATTATAAAAAAAATTATTTTCAAAAATAGATAATTTTTAATTATTTTTTATTATTTAGTAACTATTTTTTGATTTATTAAAAATAAAATGTTATCATTTGTTTGTTCATGAAGAACAAATTTCTAAAACTCTTTATATTATTTATTTTAAAAAATAAGAAATAAAGGAGATTTTAAGATTTGTTTAACATAAAAAAAAATGTTACTTTTTTATATTTAATTTCATTAGTTTTAACTTCATTATTAGTGATTAATTTTTTTTCATCTTCTCCAATTTATGCACTTAAGTCTGAAGAAGAGGAAAGCGAAAAAATTTTTGAAAATTTCGCAATAAATGATCAAAATGACAGAAAAAGAGATATTTTATCTAAAACACTATATGATATGAAAACAAAATTAAAGCAAACTCATAAAGTTTCTAACTCAATAATAGAAAATTTTTATACTTATCTATTAAGTGATAAATTGGGTATTCAAGAATGGGACGAAAATCCAAGATCTCGACAAGATATTTTTGACGCTAAATTTATAAAAAGCGAAATTGATGATTATACTATCCATACTAAATCAACTGTAGAAACAGACTGTCAAGTTATGTTAGAATTTGCAATGAAGAAACTATATGATGAAGCAAATGACAATGATGACTCAAACATAAAAGGTTTAATAGACATGATAAGAGGAACAGACAACAAAATTAATTATAATTCAATTCTTAAAGATAGTATAAATACATTATACTGGTAATAAAATAAATTAAACATTTTTAAAAAAAAAATACTATCTAATTCAAAATTAGATAGTATTTTTTTTTTTTTTTTTTTAAAAAAAATGTTTAAAATAACAAAAAAAGAATTATAATATTGTTGTGATGATTTACATCACTATATATAATTAAATAAAATTAAAATGGTTATTTATAAATTTAAAAAAAATATAAATAACTTAAAATGATAATTTAATATAATAAATAAAATATTTATTTTATTATTAATCTTAATTTATATAGAAATTAAGAAATTGAAAAAAATAAAAATAAAAAATTTAAATTAAAAAATAAAAAAAATAAAAAAAATAAAAAAAATAAAAAAAATAAAAAAATAAAAAAAGAAAAGGTAAAACTATATATTAATAAAAAGAAAAAAAATATAAATAAATATAAAAAAATAACTATTATTTCAATATTGTTATTTTTATCTTTATTGTCAATATCATATTTTATTTTCCCAAATTTTAATAAAAAATTTAAAGATAAATTTAATAAATTTGTATTTAAAGAAAATTTAACTTCTGAAGAAAATATAAAAGATACTAATTATAGTATGCCAATTTTATTACAAGATGATTCTAATCAAGTAGAAAATATTCATCAAAAAGAAAATGATAATATTGTTGATCAAAATGAAAAAAAAGAACATAATAGAAAAGATTCTGTGGAAACAATAAATTGGCAAATTCTTATTGATGGAGAATATGGAGAAGAACAAAACACAAAAGAAATTGAATCAACACATAATAATAAAAAGAAAAACAAAAAGAAAAATATCTTTCTTAGTTTATTTGAAAGAAATAATTTTAAAATTAAAAAAAAAGATTTTAAACTAAAAAAAAGAATTATAGAAAAAAAACAAAAAAAAATTGAAGAAATAGATAGAAAAAATGATCTAATTATGGGTAGAAAAGTAATAAAATAAAAAAAAGTAATAAATAATATAATAAGTAATAAATAATATAATAATTAATTAAAATAAAATACTTATAAAAATATTATATTATAAAAAAGAGATCTTTATCAAGATCTCTTTTTTAATATAATAAATGAAAAAAATAAAATAAATTTTATATTTTATTCAAAATCTTTTTATTTACGATTTTAATAAAATTTTGAATTGAAAAATTTTTTATAGTTTCATTAGAACCATAACTGCGAAATGTTATTGTATTATTTATAATCTCTTGATTTCCAATAACTATTTGAAAAGGAATTTTTGATTCTTGTGCTATTTTTATTTTGTAATTTAAAGTAGAATCCTTTTTATTTATTTCTGTTCTAATATTATTTTCTAACAATATTCTTTTTATTTGTGATGAATATTCTAAATGATAATCATTTTTAATAGGTATTATAATAACTTGGATAGGAGCAAGCCATAAAGGAAAAACACCTTTATTTTTTTCTATTAAAAAAGAAACAAATCTTTCCATTGTAGAAATAATAGCTCTATGTATAACAATTAAAGAATGCTCTTTATTATCTTTACCTATATAACTTAAATTAAATCTTTTAGGTAATAAAAAATCCAACTGAACAGTAGATAAAGTTTCCTCATTTCCTAAAGCTGTTAAAACCTGAATATCTAATTTAGGGCCATAAAAAGCCGCATCTCCCTTTTTTTCTTTAAAATTTATTTTTAAATTTTCTAATATTTCCCTAAGAATAGATTCAGCCTTATCCCACATTAAATCATCATTAAAATATTTATTTTTATTGATAATATCTCTGGTGCTAAGATTAAAAAAATATTCTTTGATATTAAAATCATTGTAAACTTCTAAAATTAAAGAAATAATATTAGTAAATTCTTCTTTAATTTGTTCTTCAGTTAAAAAAATATGAGCATCGTTTAAGGTCATTTCTCTAGTTCTTTGTAATCCAGAAACAGCTCCAGAATGTTCATAACGATGCATCATACCTAATTCAGCAATTTTAATAGGTAAATCTTTATAACTATGTAATGTTTTTTTAAAAATCATCATGTGATGAGGACAATTCATAGGACGTAAAACCAATTCTTCTTCATTTTTAATATTCATAATAGGAAACATATTTTCCTTATAAAGATCTAAATGACCTGAAATTTTATATAATTTTGTATTAGCTAAAATCGGAGTATAAACATGTTGATAATCATTTTCTATTTCCTTATCAACGATATACCTTTCTATGATGCGTCTAATAGTAGCTCCTTTTTTTAACCAAAAAGGTAATCCTAAACCAACTTCAGAAGAAAACATAAAAAAATTATGTTTTTTATTTATGTTTTTATGATCTCTTTCTTTTCTCTCTTTTAAATTATTTAAATATTCTACAAGATCTTTATAATTAAAAAATGAAATACCATAAACTCTTGTTAAAGTTTTATTTTTAACATTACCTTCTAAATATGAACCAGATATTTTTAAAATTTTAAAATGTTGAATCATATTAGTGTTAATTAAATGAGGGCCATAACATAATTCAAAAAAATCACCTTGAAAATAAACACTTACAGTAGAATTTAATTTATAATTATCTAAAATTTTTTTTTTATAATTATTATTATTAAATAAATTATAAGCTTCTATTAAATTTATTTCTTTTTTTTTAATTTCTAATTTTTCTTCAACGATTCTATACATTTCTTTTTCTATTTTTGAAAAATTTTTTTCAGAAAAATTATTTTCTTGAAAATCAATATCATAAAAAAATCCATCTTTAGTAATTTTTTCCTCTACTAACAAAGATTGAGGATAAATTCTTTTAATAGCGTGAGCCATTAAATGAGATGTACTGTGGTTTAATACTTTCAAACTTCTAGAATCTTCTTCAGTTATTATTTCTAAAACACCATCTTTTTTTAAAAATTGATTTATTTCAATTAATTTATTATTAAATAAAGCAACTATAGGTTTTTTAATAAAAAATAAATTATTTTTTTCAATAACTTCTATAGGTGTAATGTTTTTTAAAAAATTTTTTTTTATAATTTTTCCATTATATTTTAAATCAATATTAATCATTATAAATATATTTTTTAATAAAAATCTCCTTTTTTAAAAATATTTTAAAAAATTAAATATATAAAATAAAAAAAAAATTTATATTTTAAAAAAAATTATTTACCTAAACAAAATTTTGAAAAAAGTTCATTTATTAAAATATCATTGTTTGTTGGATTACCTATAATTTCATTCAAAGCATTAAAAGCTAATTTTAAATTAATAGTATGAATATCTACAGGCATTTTTTTTTCAATATCTTTTTTTACATTTTCTAAAGCATCTAAAGCAATTTTTATTTGCTGAATATGTCTTATGTTAGAAAAATAGTTAAAATCTTTTTCTTTTATAGGATTCAAATTAAAAAAATTTATTATTTCTTTTTTTAAAACATCAATACCTTTTTTTTTAATATTCGAAATAAAAACAATCTTGTCTTTGATTCTTGAAATATCTAATTTAGTAGGCAAATCTTTTTTAGTGACAACTACTATTCTAGGATATTTTTTTGTTAATTTTAATAAAAATTTATCTTCTGGTTCTAAAATTTTGCTATTATCTAATAATAACAATACTAACTCTGCTTTTTTTAGAATTTTTTTTGATTTAGAAATACCAATTTTTTCTAAAGGATCATCAGTTTTTCTAATACCTGCCGTATCTATTAATCTTAAAGAAATACCTTCAATATTAACAATAATATCTACAAAATCTCTTGTAGTTCCTGCAATATCAGACACAATAGCTCTTTCTTTATTAGAAAGAATGTTTAATAAACTTGATTTTCCTACATTAGGTTTACCAATAATTAAACTATTAATTCCTGTTTTTAACAAACGTATTTTATATGAAAATTTCAAAATTTTTTTTATTTTATTAATTATTTTTTCTAAAAAAGGGGAAATTATTTCATTAGTCATTTTTTGAAAATCTTCATATTCAGGATAATCAATATTAACTTCTATCTTACCTATTAAACTTAAAATATCTTGATTTAATAAATTTACCAATCTTGAAGTTTCTTTTTGAAGACCTAAATTAGATATTTTAATAGCATTAAGATTTTGAGCATGAATTAAATCCATAATAGATTCAGCTTGTACTAAATCTATCTTTCCATTCAAAAAAGCTCTTTTACTAAATTCACCTGGTTGTGCCAATCTTATTTTTAAACTTAATATTCTATCTAACAATAATTGAGTTAATAAAATTCCACCATGACAATTAATTTCAACCACATTCTCACCAGTAAAAGAATAAGGTTTTTTAAAAATAGAAACTAAAACTTCATCTAAAACTTGATTATTTTCATCAAAAATAAAACCATGATGGATAGTATGTGAATCTACTTCTAAAAGATTTTTGTTTTTTTTATTCGTAAAAATTTTATTTATTTTGGATATAGCTTGATTTCCGCTAACTCTTATAATACTAACACTACCTAATCCGAGAGGAGTAATAACAGCTGCAATAGTATCTTCAAACATATAATATTACAATATTCCTTCAAAATTTTATATTTTTATTAAATCAAAATAATATTTTTTTTAAATTCTATAAAAGATTGTTTTAACAAAATAATTATCTGATTTACTTCTTCTAATGTTTTAACTACAACACCACAAGCTCGAAAATGACCGCCACCACCAAATTTATTCACGACATCATCTATTCTTGGTCCTGAACTTCTAATACTAAATTTCCAATTATCATTATCTATTTCACCAACAAAAAACCATATAGGATGATTTTCTACATTACTCAAAATATGAACTATACTAAAAATTTCTTCAATACTTAATCTAAATTTTTTTATGGTTTCTTGAAAAAATTTAAAATATATAATACCTTCATCAATAATAAAATTGTTTAATACAAAAGCTTTAAATTTCAACATTTCCATATTTTTAATACTTATTTTTTTATCTATTTCACAGGCATTAAAATCATATTTTAATAAATTAGATGCGATTCTTAACGTTTCACTATCTACTCTTTCAAATCTAAAATTACCTGTATCAGTAATCATACCTACATATATAGCTAAAGCTCCTTGAGAATTTAATTTAAAATCATTTTTTTCTTTTAAATGATAAATCATTTGAGAACAAGAAGAAAAAGAACTATCAACCCATTGATAATTTCCTATATCTTCAACTAATAAATGATGATCTATTCTAATAATTATTTTTCCTAATTTATATCTAGGATCACTAATAACATTTTTTTTTCCACAATCTACCACAAAAACTAAGGAATTTTTATAAATATTATCTTCAATAATATCCATTTCTCCTATAAAAGATAATTTCGGATTTACTTCACCAACTACATATACTTTTTTATTTGGAAAAGTTGTAGTTATAATATTTTTTAATCCTATTTGTGCACCATAACAATCACCATCTGGATTTCTATGTCCATGAATAATTATAATATCATTATTTTCAATTTCTTTTTTTATAAAATTCATTTTTTAATCCTTTTTAATTTATTTTTGTAAAAAAAACATAAAATTTTCTTCATGCAGAAATATTAGAAGAAATTCTTTCAATAGTTTCATTGAATAATATATTAATTTCATTTTTTAAATTATATTCTTTCTTACTATTATCAAGAGATAATACATCTACAAATAATTCTGTAATAATTTTTCTAAACAAAGATGATTCTTCATAAGAAGGTGTAGAAAAAAAACTATCTTGTTTATTATTATCTTTTAATGTTAAAGCAAAATTAATAAACTTATAATGAAGTAAAAGAGCACGTTTTTTTAAATTTTCTTTTTTTGACAAATTTTTATTATTATTCTCTAATTCACTAGTTATGTCTTGAATACTTTTATCATTTTTATTTTTTTCCTGTAAAAAATGTTGTTTAACATCTTTTCTAGAAAAGACAATACCTGGACTATTTCTAATTATTTTAATAAAAATTTCTTTTGATGTTAAATATTTTAAAAAAACCCAAGAAGCCAACATTTCATCTTTATTTTCAGAATAAAACAAATTAATATTAGCCCCTTGAAGTAACAACTTTTTATCACAAGAATTACTTTTTGAATTATTATTAGAACAATAAATAGGAAAATTAGTTATTTCTGTATTAAAATGATTACTAAAAACAGTAGAACATCTTCTGGAACTAGAAATGAAAAAACAGCTTTTTTGTTCTATAAAAAATTCTTCTAAACTTCCTTCTCCACTTAATTTAGTAGTTGTTAATAAACCTTTATCTACAAAATTTTCTTTAAAATAAATTATTTTTTCTTTTACTTCTTCGGGATTATTAAAAAAATATTTAGCTTCTTGTTTATTAGAAGGAAGAGGGTTTTTTTGTCTTTGTTCATTATCAATAATAAAAAAATTAGATTCACTTTCTACAATGATAGGTATAAAATCTTTTTCTTCTTTTTTGTTATTTTTTATAACAGAACAAAGTATCCTTAAATCCTCCCATTCTAGAGATTGAACAATAATACCATCTTTATTTATTTTTTGGTCTAAAATTTTTTTTAATTCAGGTGATTGTTGAAAATCTTTATCTTTAATTTCTTTTATAATTTTGCTATTATAAAACATAATTTCTGTAGTTTTTAAAAAAGGGAAAAAGAAATAATTTTCATCGTTTAAATTATTACTTAAAGAAATTTTAGGTAAAAAAATAGGAAAAAACTCATTTTTTTCATTATTTTTGAATTCTTCATCATTTTCAATAAAAATACTTAAAGGAACTATTTTATTAGATTTAGAATAAAATTGAACATGATCTGGATATGAAAAACTTAAATGTGGTTGTTTATTAACAGGTAAAGAATTAGCAATACTTTTAGAAATTTGATGCCAATTTCCCTTCGAAAAATTTAAGACTTCGATATTAGGAAATTTGATTTGAAATTCATTTATAATTTCATTCATTAAAGTTTGTTCATGAGGATATAAATTATGCCAAAAAACTATTTTAACTTTTTTATTTTCAAAATATTTTTGTTGAAAAAAATTATTTTTAAAATCTTTTTTTATTATTTGTTCTAATTTTGAATAATCTTTTTGAATTTTTTGCAAATTCAATTTTGGTCTTAATAAATTATCTATTATAATCACAAATATAATAATAACAAAAAAACAAATAACAATTAAAATATCTTTTAAATTAACCTTTAATACCACTATTACTTTCTCCAGAAATAATATACTTTTTAAAAAAAACAAAAATAAAAAAAAGAGGTAAATTAATTAAAACAGAAGCTGACATTTGAATATTTACTGAACTTATTTCTGTTTCGATATCAAATTTTTTTCTTAACATATTTGTTAATAATTCAGCTCCTACTAATTCTGGCCAAGCATAAGCATTCCAAGCTGCTACTATCCTGAAAATAATAGTTATTATAATAGTAGATTTTGTAATAGGAATTAATATTTTCCAGAGATAATACCAATTATTAGCTCCATCAACTCTAGATGTATAATATAATTCTTTCGGGACTCTTTCAAAAGTTTTAACAAGTAAAAGAGTATGAACTGTATTATTTAAATAAGGCAAAATCATTGCTAAATCTACTCCAAAAGGAATAGAAGAATTTTTACCAGTATTAACCCATCCTAAATTAGCTACTGTTCTAAAATTAGATAAAACTAAAGTTTCACTAGCTATCATTAAACTTAATATTAATAGTATTAATATAACATTTTTCATTCTAAAATTTAAATGACTTAATGCGAAAGCAGTTAAAATACAACAAAAAGTTCCAGCTAAAGTAGAAAAAAAAACCATCCTTAATGTGTTACAAAAATACTTAAAAAAAGCAAATTGTCCGGAAAAAACTTCTTTATAATTACTAAAAAAATAACCATATTTAGGTAAAGATAAAGGATTTTCGTTTATAATGTCTTTCATTGATTTGATAGATAATATTATCATTAAATAAAAAGGTATAGCGAAAAAAATAGCAACACAAGATAAAAAAACAAATTTAGTTAAATTCAAAAAATTTATTTTTTTAAATAAAAAAAATTTTTGAAAAAAATAATTTTTGTATTTTTCATATTTAATTTTTATTTTATTAATACTCATTTTTTTCTACCTAAAAAATTAACTTTTGAAATATAAAAACTTATAATTGTGAAAAAAATAGAAATAAAAAATAAAATCATTGCTGCTGCAGAACCTTTAGAATATGAGTTATATGAAGTACTAGATAATTGTTCATAAATATAACCGACTATAGTTTTTATCCTAAAATTAGTGTTTTTACCAAACAAGCCAATAACAGATTCATATTCTTTAAAAATTGTTAACATCTCTATAATAAATTGATAAAAAATTATAGGAAATAATAAAGGCAATGTTATTTGAGTAAAAATACGAAATTTTGAAGCTCCATCAATTCTAGCTGCATCATAATATGATTTATTAATATCTTGTAATGCTAAAATGAAAACAAATACTTTAAAAGATAATCTAGTCCAAATATTATAAAAAATAAGAGCAAACATTTTATTTTTATAAGGAGCAGATAAACTAACCCAATTTTGAGCTTTTATTCCGAAAAAACCTAAAAAAATATTAAATAAACCTTGAGGCTTTTGAGAAACAAAACCAAAATTATAATAAAAAAACATACCAAAAACCATACCCATAACTATGGTATTAGATAAAAGAGGTAAAAAAAAACAAGTTTTAAAAAAATTTTGAAAAAAATTATTTTTTATACTTTGTAAAGTTAAAGCGATAATCAAAGCTATTATCAAAGATATAGGGACTGAAAAGAAAACAAGTATTATAGTATTTTTAATAGCAATACGAAAATCATAATCTCTAAAAACACTTTTATAATTATCTAAATTTATAAAAGTTCCTAATGTATCACTAAATTTATCATAATTAGAATTAAAAGAAATAATAAAACTTTTAACAAGAGGTAAAAAAGTAAAAACAATTAAACTTGTTAAAGTTAAAAATAAATATAACCAATGTTTATTATTTTTTTTTCCAGCTATCTCAAACATTTAAATAGATCCTATTACCACTATTTTTATCAAAAATAAAACATCTTTCTTTCATAATATTAAAATAAAATTTTTTCTTATTAACATCGGTTAAATCTAATTCTTTTTGCTTATAAGTAGGAATTATAATTTTAAAATTTTTATAAGTAGAATAGGAATGTTTAGCAATTAATATCAACTCTCTCCCTATATTCTCTAAAGCAATAGCTTCAACTTCTAAAATGCCTTTTTTATCTAAAACATAACCTTCCGGTCTCACTGCAACATATACTTTTTGAATTTTATTATGAATTTGATTAGTAGAAAAAATAATATTTTCGCCTATTCTAACATTGTTTTTTTCTAAAAATCCGTCAAAAATAGAAATATGAGGAATTCCTAAAAAAGATGCTACAAATAAATTATGAGGATTATTATAAATTTCTGTAGGAATATTTTTTTGTTGAATAATTCCTTTATTCATAACATAAATTTGATCGCTAATAGACATAGCTTCTTCTTGATCATGAGTTACAAAAATAGCTGTTATTTTAACTTTTTTTTGAATTCTTCTAATTTCTTCTCTCATTTTTAAACGTAATCTTGTATCTAAATTAGACAATGGCTCATCTAATAATAATACTTTGGGGTTTTTGATTAAAGCTCTAGCTATCGCTACTCTTTGTTGTTGTCCTCCTGATAGTTCTCCAGGTTTTTTATCTAAATATTCTTCTATTGAAGATAAAACAGAAATTCTTTTTAATTCTTTTTCTATCTGTTCTTGAGGCATTTTTAAATTTTGTAATGGAAAAATAACATTCTGTCTAACTGTCATATGTGGATATAAAGAATAATTTTGGAAAACTAAACCAATTCCTCTTTTTTCTGGGGAAAAATCAGTTACATCTTTATTTTCAAAAAAAATTTTTCCTTCGCTCACTTTAGTAAGTCCTGCAATCATATAAAGAATAGTGGATTTGCCGCAACCTGAAGGTCCTAAAAGACTAACCATCTCACCTGTTTTAACATTTAAATTAATATTTTGGACTGCATAATGTTTTTGTTTGTTTTTTGTATTAAAAAAAATTTTTGAAACATTTTTTAATGTAATTCCCATAAAAATTAAAATTTCCTCATTTAATATTTTTTTTCAAAGAGATATTTTTAGCAAACCTAGGAAAAGCAATTACATCTCTTATATTTTCTAAACCTGTTAAAAAAAGTAAAAACCTTTCGAAACCTAAACCAAAACCAGAATGAACACAACTACCAAAACGTCTTAAATCCAAATACCACTCTAATTCTTTTTTATCAATATTAAATTTTTTTATTTTTTTTTCTAGAATATCAAGCTTTTCTTCTCTCTGAGAACCTCCAATTAATTCTCCGATCTTAGGTACTAATAAATCCATTGCAGCAACAGTTTTATTATCAGGATTATTTTTCATATAAAAAGCTTTAATATCTTCAGGCCAATCAACTACAAAAATAGGTTTTTTAAAAAAAACATCTGTCAAAAACTTTTCATGTTCTGTTGATAAATCTCTTCCATAAAAAGGTTCTATTTCAAACTTAAATTTACTTTCTCTCAAAATATTAATAGCATCTGAATATTTTACTTGAGGAAATTTTTCTAAATTAGAAATATATTTCAATCTATCAATAAGTTTTTTTTCAACATTTTTTTCTAAAAATTCAAAATCTAATCTATTTTTAACTAAACAAAACTTAATAACATATTGAATCATTTTTTGCGCAATTAAAATATTATCTTGTAAATTTAAAAAAGCCATTTCAGGTTCTATCATCCAAAATTCAGATATATGTTTCATGGTATGAGAATTTTCTGCTCTAAATGTAGGACCAAAAGTATAAACTTTACTAAAAGCCATAGCAAAAGCTTCAGCCTCTAATTGTCCAGTAACAGTTAAAAAAGCTGGTTTACCAAAAAAATCATTTTTAAAATCTATTTCTTTATCTTTTTGAAAAGGTATTTTATGTAAATTTAAAGTTGTTACTTTGAACAATTCACCAGCGCCTTCGCCATCACTTGCAGTTATTATTGGTGTATGTACTTGTATAAAACCTTCTTTTTGAAAAAAATTATTGATAGCACAAGTAGCTGTATTTCTTATCCTAAAAATAGCACCAAATAACTTTGTTCTTAATCTTAAATGTGGTATTTGACGTAAAAAAACATTAGAATGTTTTTTAGGTTGAATAGGATAAGAATCTGAATCTTTATCAAAAAAATACATTTTTGTTGATAATAACTCAAAAGGTTGTTCTTTTTTATTTGAATTTACTAAAAATCCTTTTACACATATAGAAGAACCAATTTTAAGATATTCTTTAATAAAACCTAAATCAAAATTATTTTCTTCTTTACAAACAATTTGCAAATCTTCTATAAAACTACCATCATTTATATTAATAAAAAACATCTTCTTTTGAAAACGACAGTTTCTTATCCATCCATTAACAAGTATTTCTTTATTACATTTTATTAAATAATTATAATTATCATTAATATTCTTTATTGAATAAGTTTTTTTCATTTTTTTGAGAAAATCCTTTTTTTGATCTAAAAAAAACAATATTTTTAATTCTATTTATTTTAATTAATTTAAATTAAAAAATATTTTTACAAAAATAAAAAAAATATCATTTTTAAAATTCAAACTAATAAAATTTAATATCAAAATATATTTTTAAATTATATTTTGTTAAAAAAACTAATTATTAATAAAATAAAAATAAAATATATAATATATAACAAAAAATTCAAAAGTTATAATTTCTTTTATGATTTAATTAAGATATTTTTATTTAACGAATAACTAACTTAATATATCATATATAGTAATAATTATACAAGAATATTAATGATTTAAAACAATAATAAAACTCTATTAAATCAAAATAAATTAAAAAAAATTAATAATATCAAAAAACAAACTTTCACCTAAATTATATTTTATTTGTTAAATAATTTCAATTAAAAATAAATTAAAATAAAGTAATTTAAAAAAATTTAAAATATTATTATTTTATAAAAATAAAAAAACAAATAATTAGGAAATAATATTTTTTATAAAATATAGAAAAAAATAAAAAAATTTAAAAATAAAAAAAATATTTTTGATGAAAATTAAGAATTGTTTAAAAATTTTTATAAATAAAGTTTTTTATATTTTATTCAAATAATTTTCTTCTGCAAAAAAACATCCTTATATATTTTATCCAAAGATTAAAATAATATCAGTGAATTTTTCTAAACTAAAACTTAATTAATAGAATATTTTTTAATACTAAAACAAGTAAAAGCTTCTTTTAAATCTTTTAAAGGATAAAAAATGCTTTAATTCATCACTATCTTTTAAATTTAAGCTAAATAACCTCTATTTCAAAAAAATCTTCTACATTAAATTCTAATTCTTTCAAATCTTAAATATTATAAATAGCTTCTTTGAAATATTTTAAAAAGTAAAAATGGTTTTAATTCAATAGCTTTATAACCACTATCTTTTAAATTTTTAGCTAAATAACCTAATTTTTGAAAATCATATTATTTACTCCATAAAAAGAATCTTTTTAAATAAATGAATATTATTATTTTGATCTATTTCTTTAAATTTTATACCATTTTGTTCAAATTATTAAATATTTCCATATTTATATTTTTTTGTAAAAATTATCATTATAAGTAATACCATAATATTATTTCATATTATCTTGTTTTAATAATGTTTGAATTTTGTTTTTTTAATACTTGGTTTTTCTTCCATTATCTTTTGATTTTGTATATTTATTTTTTCTAAATTGAATAATTAATTTAATAAATCATAATTTTTATCCTTTATTATTTGATATATTTCTTGATGAATTTATATTTATTCATTTTTGAAAAAATAAACAACTACTTAAACAAAAAAATAAGCAAAGATGAAATTAAATAAATATCTAAAAATTTTTCTACTAAATAATTTATTAAATATTAAAATAATATTACCTCTTAAAAAAATCAATTT
Organism: Candidatus Phytoplasma sacchari; assembly: GCF_009268105.1. GTDB lineage: Bacteria > Bacillota_I > Bacilli_A > Acholeplasmatales > Acholeplasmataceae > Phytoplasma > Phytoplasma sacchari. Next base: position 33,187 of record NZ_VWXM01000001.1, on the reverse strand, counting down.
AAAATAACTAAAAATTTAAATCATAAAATTAAAATTTAAATAATAAAATCATTGATATTATATTAATTAATTAAACAAAAACAATTCATTTGTTATTTGATAACAATTCATAATTATAATTTGTTAAATTTAAAATAAAAAGTTAAATTTTAATTTTTTCTAATTTATTAGAAATTTTTAATTTATAATATCGTTGTTGTAATATTTTATTTTTTTAAATATTAAAAAATTTTCTTTTAGAAAGAAAACAAATTAAAAAAAACAGATAAATTAATAAAAATATCAAAAAAACAAAAAAATAAAAACAAAAAATATTAATAATAATATTTATAATTTATATTCTTACTAAAAATAATTCATATTCTTTAATATATTCTTATTCATCAAATAATAATTAAAATATAAAAAAAATTAGATATAAAATGATTATAATGGAAATGTGAAATGGAATATGAATATGATATTCTAAATAACGAAATAAAATTAGTAAAAATTTAGCTCAACAAAAAAAATATAAATATAATTATAAAAATAATAAAATAATAAGTAGAGAAGAAATAAAAAAAATTATAATTTTGATAAATTTGAATATAATCAAAAAATAAATTAAAAGCAAAATAATTAATATGATGAAAACGAAAAAATAAAAAAAATATTTTATAATTATACTAAAAAACAAACAAACAAAAATAAAAAACGAAATTATAATTGAATATCAATATAATGAATTAGGACAAAAAAATAAAAAAATAAAAATAATTATTAATGATTATTAATGATATAAATTTAAAGATATTTATACTTATTTATATGTTTATATGAATATTTAAATAATTAATTCTTAAATATTTCAAAAAAATAAAAAAAATATAAACAAAAGTTTATATTTTTTTATTTTTAAATGAAAAAAATATTTATTTTTTACATTATTGCATACTTAAATATTTTAAACCAGCCAAATTTAATAAACTAAATGGTTTATTAAAATAAGGATGAAAGAAAAAATCAACAAAAGCTAATTCATCAATAGTCATTTTTTTATGAATACAAACACTTAAAGTATTAATTTTTTCTGTTATATCATTAGTTGATAAAATTTGTCCACCTAATATTTGTTTTGTTTCTTTTTGAAAAACAATTTTTAATAAAACAGAATCATAATGAGGCATAAATTCTGGTCTATTAGCATCCTTAATTTTAACAACTCCATAATTAATATCTAAAGAATTAGCAACATATTCTGTTAAACCTGTTGAAGCAATATTCAAGTCAAAAACTTTAATACAACTTGTTCCTTGAGTTCCTAAATATTTATGTCTATTTTCTTTAATATTAAGACCAATAATAGTACCCATACGAATAGCATTCGTAGCTAAAGGAATATACATATATTTTTGAGTTGGATTATAAAAAATATTAGTACAATCACCACAAGCATAAACATCATGGTTGGAAGTTTGTAAAAAATCGTTAACTATCAAAGCACCATTTGGAGATTTATCTAAGTATTGTTGAACAAGTTCTGTATTAGGTTTAAAACTAATACACATAATAACTAATTCAGTTTCATAACAACCTTTATCAGTTTGTACATGAGTTACAAAATCATCTTTAATCTTAAAATTAGAAACTTTTTGACCCAACATTAATTTCACATTATTTTTTTTAAGTGATTCTTCAGCTAAATCAGTAAATTCTTTATCTAAATATTTGGACATTATTCTATCTTGATTATCTATCAATATAACTTCTTTATTTTGATGAGAAAAAGCTTCTGCTAATTCAACTCCAATATAGCCTGCTCCTACAACTGTTATTTTTTTAACATTTTTTGCATATTCTATAATCTTATTAGCATGTTCAAAATTCTTAGACAAAAGGACATTTTTAGAATTAATACCTTTTATATCAGGAATAATTGGCCAAGAACCTGTTGAAATAACTAATTTATCAAAATTATCTAAAAATTCTTTATTTTTTTCCAAATCCTTAACTAAAATCTCTTTTTTATTAAAATCAATATTTAATACTTCATGTCTTAATTTAATATTTGCTCCTAAATGAGAAAGTTCTTCTTTATTGGAATAAAACAATCCCATTTTATCTTTAACAACTCCGCCGATATATAAAGCTATTCCGCATGAAAGAAAAGAAACATTGTCATTTCTCTCATAAATAGAAACAGTTACATCCTTACTTCTTTTTAATATCGTTTTAGCAGCAGTCGTTCCAGCGTGAGTACAACCTACTATAATAACTTTCATTAAAAACTACCTCCTTCTTATTTTTTATTTAATCTCTTTTTTTTACTATTTTGATATTTCAACCTTTATAAAAAAATATTTAATATTTTTTTTATATTCAGACAAAAATAAAATTTCAAATAATTATCAATTGGGGATTAATTATATAAAATTTATTAATACTTTATATATAACTATATTATAATACATGATAATAATTTAATATAGACATAACTACAAAAAAATTAAATAAAAATTTTGATATATTTTTATAATTAATAAAAAATAATTTTTTAATCAGGTAACTGATCTATGATTTTTAATTCTTCAAATTTTTTCCAAAGAGTTTTATTAATTTTAATTCTTTCTTTTATATCGCTCTTACTGAATAATTTCTGTTTTCTGTTCTTAACGATATTTTCAGCAGCAACATCTCCTAAACCATCTATAGCGATAAAAGGCATTCTAAGATATTTATCATCTTCAATAACAAACAAAAAAGATTCTGATTTATTTAAATCAATAGGTAAAAAATTATAACCTCTTTTAATCATCTCTAAGGTATTCTTTAAAGTATTAATTAAACTTTGTTCTTTTGCTGTTATTTTTTTTCTTATAGCACCGTATTCTAATTTAGATATTTTTTCTTTAATATTTTCAGAACTTTGCAACATTAAATCATAATCAAATTGATCTGCTCTTTTAGAAAAAAAACCACTATAAAAAACAATAGGATGATGAACTTTAAACCAAGCTATTCTTACAGCCATCAAAACATAAGCAGTCGCATGTGCTTTAGGAAATAAATATTTAATTTTACTTAATGATTTTAAATACCATTCATCCACTTTATCTAATAAAGGGTTAATTAAATCATTCCATTTTTCAGGCTCAGAATGTTGTTTACCCTTACGTACAAACTCCATAATCTCAAAAGATTGCAATGGTTGAATACCTTTTTTAATCAAAGTATTCAAAATTTCATCTCGACAACAAATAATATCATCAAAAAAAATTTTCTCTTTATATTCGCTAAAATCGCCTTTTTTATTAAGAATATCTTTAGCGTTTTTTAACCAAACATCAGTTCCATGAGATAATCCAGATACTTTAACTAAAGTAGCAAAATTAAAATTTTTCTTTTCCTTTTGATAAATAGTTTTTAACATTTCTATAACAAAATTAGTACCAAATTCAGGTATAGCTAAAGATGAAATTTTATTTGTTAAATTATCAATATTTTTATTAGCAAAAATTTCATAAACTTTAGGATCATCTGTAGGAATATCTTGATAATTTTGAAAATCAAATTTATCAGGATTTTTTTTAACATAATCCATAAAAAATTTAATCATAGTAGGATCATCATGTCCTAAAATATCTATTTTAAATAAATTTTTTTCAAAAGAATGATAATCAAAATGAGTAGTTTTCCAAGTTGATTTTATATCATTTGCAGGATATTGAACAGGTGTTATTTCAAAAATAGAATTTTCTTTTGGCACAACTACAATACCTCCTGGATGTTGTCCAGTAGATCTTTTAACACCTTCTATAATGTTAGCTCTTCTATAAATTTCACAAAAACGTATTTTATCTTCCATATTTTTGTCTTTAATAAAACCTTTAATATAACCAAAAGCATATTTTTTAGCAACAGTTTGAATAGTACCAGCTCTAAAAACGTTATTTTCACCCATAAGTTCTTTTAAATAATTATGAGCTTGACTTTGATAATCTCCTGCAAAATTTAAATCAATATCAGGAGTTTTATTTCCTTCAAAACCTAAAAAAGTTTCAAAAGGTATATCTTGTCCATCTTTTTTAAATTTTATTTTACAAAAAGGGCAATAAATATCAGGTAAATCATATCCTGAAAAAATTTTATCTAAAAAATCATAACTATTGTTGTCTTTACCCATTTTTTTAATGTAACTTTGATATTCTTCATTATTTCTTTCTTCTAATGTCATTTGAATAACAGTATATTGACAATTAGAACAAATATAGTGAGGTTTTAAAGGATTAACTTCTGTTATTCCCAAAATATTAGCGATAAGAGAAGAACCAATAGAACCTCTAGAACCTACAGGATAATTATTTTCTATTGATTTTTTAGATAATAGATAAGATAAATAATATATGGGAGCAATACTTGGATTTTTTGCATCATCTTTTTTATTATTATTTCCTAAAATACTGGATAATTCTTTTTGAATTCTTGTATTAATAATAGGATGAATTATTTTTCCATAATTTATTTTAATTTTATTATTAATTAATTCACTCATTTCTTTTCTAATACTTGATATTTTAAATTTTTCTTCAAAAGTATTATCAGAAAGAAAAAAAAGTTTATCAGGAAAAATTATTATTTTTTCAATTTTTTCATTCAATAGGTGAGTATTATTTATTACTATATCTTTTTTTAATCTATCATCTTCAATAAAATAAAAACTATCTAACATTTCTTGAGTAGTTAAAAAATAATTATCTGGCAAATTTTCAGATGAATATTTATATAGTTTATGTATACCTCCACCAATTAATTTAGCATTGATATAAATTTCTCTATAAATTTTTTCATAAGGATGTAAATAATGAACATCTCCTGTTGCGATTACAATTTTGTTTTGTTTTTGAGCTTCTTTTATAATTTTTAAAATTGTTTTTTTAATAATTTCAAAAGCTTTTTGATCACCACCTAATTCATAAATTATATTTTTATAAGCATGAATAGGTTGAACTTCGATATAATCATAAAAAGAAATAGCCTTTACTAATTCATCATCATTATTATTTAAAGCAATTTCAAAAATATTACCTTCAGAACAACCACTACCAACTAATAAACCTTCTTTATATTTTTCTAATTTAGACTTTAAAATTCTAGGTTTTTTGAAAAAATCAGTTGTAAGAGCTTCACTTATTAAATGAAATAAATTTTTATAACCTTTTTGATTTTGTACCAAAATATTTATATGATAACTTCTTTCATAAATATTTTCTAAAGGTTTATCTAGATCATAAAAAGAAATAATATTTTGTTCTTCTAATTTTTTTAAAATTTCAATAAAAACTAAAGCTGTTGTATTAGCATCAAATAAAGCTCTATGATAATTTTTTTCAATATTTTGTTTGATTTTGAAATGACTAGCCATTTTTTTCAAATTAAAAAACTTCATTTTATGACCAAAATATTTTTGTGTTAAAGTTAAAGTATCAATAACTGGTTGCATTTGAAAATCGATTTTCAGTTTTTTAATTTGTTCTTTTAAAAAACTAATATCAAAATTAGCATTATGAGCAACTAAAACATGATCTTTTATAAAATTTAAAAAATTTGGTAAAACGTCTTTAATAGTAGATTTATCGTATAATTCATCATTATTAATACCAGTTAATTCTGTTATTATATGATTCAAAGGTATTTGTGGATTAATTAATTGATCGAAAATTTTATCTGTAATTTTTCCATTTTCTATTTTAACAGCTGATATTTCAATAATTTGATCTCTTGTTTTAGATAAACCTGTAGTTTCTAAATCAAACACTACATAATTTTGTTTTTTCAAATTAAAATTTTCAAAAAATGAATATTGATTTTGATTAGTTATAAAAATTTTCTTTTCTTCTATAAAATCTATTTCTAATCCTAAAATAGGTTTAATATTTTTATTTTTAGCAAATTTTTGAATTTCGGGAAAAGAATAAATACCACCATGATCAGTAAATGCTATAGCTTCATGTTGCCATTGTTCAGCAATATTTAAATATTCTTCAACACTTGTTATAGCATCTAAATTAGACATTTTAGTATGTAAATGAAATTCAATTCTTTTTTTACCAGGATAATTATCCATTCTTTCTAAATGAAGTGGTATTTCGCTTAAAATTTTATAAGGTTGATAATTATTTTTTTTATTGAAATCAAAACTAAAAAAAAATTCTTGATTTTTTTCATATTTATCCATAAAAGAAATTATTTCTAAATATAATCCATCTTTAAAATCTTTTTTAATTTTTTTTAAATTCGGATCATCATTCAAAAAAAACTTACGATATATAATAGAATCCTGTTTTGTTACTTTATCTAATAAATAAAAAGAAAACAAAATACTTTTATTTTTAGTAATTATGTATTCTGGTTTTTGAATATAACCACTAATTTTAAATTTAGGATATTTTAGAAAAAAATTTTTAACTTCATCTTTGCTAAAAGGTATTTCTTTAAAACTTAATTCAATAATTCCCTCCGCTTTCGATTCTTCTTGTGAAGAAAAATAATATGTTTTTTCAAATTCATTATTAATTATATTTTTTTCAGCATTATTATTATTTTTTAAAATTAATTTTAAATCTAAATTATAATTTTTATATAATAAAGACTGTAAATTATTTAAAATGTTAGGATCTTTTAAATATTTAATAATAAAAGGATCAATTTTAAATTCACATATTTTTTTATCTATATCGATAGAAAAAAAAGAATTATATAATATATAAAAAATCTCATTTTCTTTTTTTTGATTAATAATTTCCATTAAAATATTTTGAAAAAGATCTCTATTAATAATATTTATATTATAAAAACTAAAATTAACATTAACTTCTAAATCTCGTATAAACTTATTAGTTTTTTCATTAATAAATTTTTTTAATTTTTTCGAAAATAAATTCAAATTTTTAATATTTTCTAAAACAGCTTCTAAATAAACATGAAAAGTCCAAGATTTATTTTTGGGATTAACTATAATTTTTTTAAATTCAAAAAATCTAAAAATAGATTCTTCTGATTTATTCTGAAAAACTTCAAATTGATTAATAAACATATTATATTTTCTTACTTTACTCTTTTTTTTTACTTTTGATTATAAAATTTCTTGTTAATATTAAATAGATATATATCTTTATATTATTCTATAACATTCTATAATAAAAAATAAAAAAAACTTTTTTATTTAAAAGTAATATTATAAAAAATTTTTTTTATATGGTACTGATGATCGGACTCGAACCGATATGAGTTTAAACTCGTTTGATTTTGAGTCAAATGCGTATACCAATTTCGCCACACCAGCATTAAATAATTAATTAAACAAATATATTTAATAAAATATTTTTTTAATATTAATAAAAAAATTATCAAATTATTTTTAAACAAAAATATTTTTTAAAAAAAATAAAATTTTTTATTATCATTGCATATTACAAAATTAAATTAATTAAATATATAAACTATTATAATAAAATCTGTTTTTAGTTAATAAAATAAAAAAAACAAAAAAAATTTTTTTATTTATTTATAAAAACAAATATTAACTAAATTATAAATTATATATTAATTTAAAATTATTATTATAAAATGGTGGAGATGAGGGGAGTCGAACCCCTGTGCAAAATTAAAAAGTTCTATCTTTCTACATACTTATTTTGTTTTATTTTTAAAAAAACAAACAAAAAAATATTATATTAAATAAATTAACTTAAAACATTTTTGAAAAATAGAAAAAAATTTAAAAAATCTTTAATTTTTTATAATTTATAATTTAAATTAACAAACTTGAGTATTCATCATTAAAAAAGATGATGATTTTGTATTATCAAAAAATAAATCTTTTGAATCTTTATTAGCTTCTTCAGCGCTTATTAAATGATTCATATTTTTCTTATTGCCTTTTATTAGACCTCATATGTTTTTACTTGCATAAACAAGATATGCAAATAAAACTTTTCAACTCTGTCAAAACCTATAAAACATCCCCTAATACATTTTAAACAAAAAAAATGAAAAAACAAATATTTTTTCATTTTTATCTAAAAATTTATTTTTTGAACGTTTATGAAATATCTACAACTTCAAGATTTTTTATTTCTGCTTCAGAAATTAATGTATTGATTAATGAACCATCTGAATTAAAATATGTAGTTCTTACTCGTAATTTATTTTGATCCAAATTAGATATTTCAAAAGTATTTTGAATTTTAATATCTTGTTTTATTTCTTCATTATCTTTTTTTGGATAATACTCAGTTTTCAATATTAATTTTTTATTTTTGTCAAATAATTTTAATATTTCTATATCTCCAATTTTTGAATTTCTATATTTTTTATTGATGATATCTCTAATTTGACCTTCTTTTTTTCTTATTATATATTCTTCAATAATATTTGAATCATCATAAATATGAATTTTATTTGGAATTATTTCGTCTTTATTATAAAAATAATGTTTTTTATTTCCATTTCCATCAAAGTTAAATTTTATTTTTTCCTTTAATTTATAAATTGATTCTTTACTTGAAAACTCACTTATTTCTTGTAAATCTATTTTATCATTTTCATTATAATTTTCAATAATCAAAATACCTTCTTTTTCATGACCTTTTCTTATTAATTTACCAGTCGTAATGTCAAAATCATATACTATATCTCCATTCAAACGATCAACAATTGTTTTTCTACTTAACTTACCATATTGAAATTCTTCAATAATATTACCTCTAATTACTTTTGTAAATTTACGAGTTTTTTTATCATATTCTTTTATAGATTCTGTCTTAAACTTCTTATTTTGATTATTTATGTTTTTTTTTGATATACCTTTTTCTGTATGAAAAATAAAATATATTAAAACTGAACCAGTAAATAAAATAAATGAAATTATTACAAAAAAAATTTTTTTTAAATTTTTTTTAAAAAAATCTAAATATGAAATAAATGACATTTTATGGAATAATTCAATCCTTTTCTTTAATTTTATTTTTTAGAAATAAAAAAAATAAAATATATTAAATTTTATTATTTTTTTAAAAAATAAAAATATAAAATAAAAAATAATAAAAAAATATAATTATATTATATCTTTTTTTGTAAATAAAAAATAATGAAAATAACCTAAATAAACAGGATTATGTATAATTGTAATATTTTTTTATTTGCAAAAATAATAAAAAAATATTACAATTATAGAGAGATTTTGTAAAATAAGAGTAATAAATAAAAAATTAATCTAAAAATATAATTATAAAAATTTAATTATGAATGTTGAATGTTTTTTAGGATTAATTTAAAAAAATAAAATCAAGCATATTTAAATTATTTTTCATAAATTTAAATTAAAATATAAAGAAGATAAAATTAAAATATAAAGAAGATAATTGTAATAGTTATGGTTAATAAAAAAAAAAAACTTTTTTTTTGCATTTTTATTTTTTTAACTTTGTTTTTATCAATTTATAATAATTTTGCTAAATTTAAAAATTGTTTACATAATAGATTTATTCAAATTTTTCTTAGCATTTTATTATTAACATTTAACGTTTATTTCTTTATCTTGCCTGAAAATTTTATCATAGGAGGATTAGAAAGTAATCTAATTTTTTTAGATAAAATCTTTTTTTATCAAAAAAAAAGACAAAAATATTTTTTTAGTAAAAATAATAAAATTATTCTAATACGCATTTTTATTATCTTATTTTTTGGTTATTTAATGAAAGATGTAGAGTATTTTTGTATTACCACAATAGCTACTAACTTAATTTTTGCTTTTATGATTAAAATATTAGAATATTATAAAATAGAAAGAAACTTTTTTATATCAAAAATGCCAATTTTTCTTAAAAAAAACAATTTTTTAAGACTATTCTTCTTGTCATTAATAATAGGAATAAATGTAGGTTTAAGTTGTGGTTTTATATTATTAAATAATGCATCTACAGGAGGAACAGATGTTATTTTTGCTTTTATTCGTAAAATTTTTAAATTAAAGAATTTAAAATTAATTTTATTAATGACTGATGGTATGATGATATTAATTACATTTTACATAGATTTAAAAAGAGAAATAGATGAAAAAAAAAATATTTTTATAAAATATTTTTTTTCATTTTTATCCTTTATAATAGCCATATTATTAATAGATATAGTATTGAAATTTAAATAAATTGTGTCTTTTTTTTATTATTTAAAAATAATATCCAAACCGAATTTTTTTTTAATTTCTTTTAAAAAAAATTTACCTTTACTATTCAAAATAATATAATTTTTATCAAATTCAATATAATCCTCTTTATAAGCTTTATTTAAATATTTTTTCAATATTAGTACAGACCATTTTAAATTTTGATTCAATTCTGAAAAAATAATTTTTTGTTTTCTGTGATTAGCTAAATGGATCAATAGAGTAATTAACATAAAATCTTTTTTTTGTTGATAATTTTTTATCATTCTAATTATAAAACCTTTTTTAGGTTCTAAAATAAGAACTAAAAAAAAATGGATTAAATTTAAAAATGATATTAAACTAGCAACAGGTAAATCAAATAAAATTCCTAAAAAATAACCTATACTAGAATTAACAAAAGAAATCCATAAAGATAAAAGAAAACATTTAAATAAATTTTTACTTACTAAAAAAGCAGTAGCAGCAGGACCTATAAAACTAGAAATAACCATTACAGATCCTACAATATCAAACGAAATAACAGCTGTTAAAGATACTAAAAGCATCAATAAAGAATTAACAATTTTACAAGAAAATCCTGAAATTAAAAATAAAGTAGGATCAAAAATAAAAAACTTTAATTCTTTATAAAAAACACAAACAAAAAATAAATTTATAAATAAAATAGGTAGTATTTTGAAAATTTGTGTTTTATGTGTCAATTCTATGTTTCCTAAAAAAACAGCGTCAGAATCAATATGTATATTACGAATTGACATACTTATAATAATAATAGCTAAAGAAAAGAAAAAAGTAAAAACAATTCCGATAGAAGCATCATCTGATATTCTCTTATTTTGGCTAAATAAATTAATAATATAAGATGTTAGAACGCCTACTAAAGTTGCTCCTAAAATTAATATAGGAGAATCCAGATTATTAACTATTAAAAAAGATAAAACAATACCTAAAAGAATACTATGACTCATAGCATCTACAATCATAGTTATCTTTTTCAAAATTAAAAAAATACCTAAACTAGATAAAGATAAAGAAGTGAAAACTAATAGTGTAAAAACATCAAATTCAAAATTAATAATAATTTTTTCTATTATTTTAATCATCATATCAATACCATCATTATATATAACCGTTAATTAAATTTTCTATCTTTTTAATACCCTTTTCAGTAATTATAATTTGATCTTCAAAAAAAATAAGATATTTATATTGGAATAAAAATGGATCTATTTCTTTTATATTAATTTTTTTTTTATCATAATAAAAATTAATCAATTTTTGAAATTTCATAATTTGTTTACTATATTTTTTCTTTTTTAAATAATTTTTAATAATACCGTATTTAGGAGATATCATAATAGAAAATATAAAAAAAATAAACATGATTACTATAATAATAGGACCTGTAGGCATATGTTTAATTTGGCTACTAATAATAGCACCAATTAAACCTGTTAAAAAGGTTACACAAACAGATATAAAAATATTAATATTCAAATGATCACTAAATTGTCTGGCAATAATGCCTGGTATAATTAAAAAAGCACTTGTTAGTATTATACCAATCAACTTTAAACTACTTACTACAATTCCGATTAATAAAATATTTAATATGAAACTAATTATATTAGTATCAAAACCTACACTTTTCGCAAACATCTCATCAAAAATAAAAATTTTCAATTCCTTCCATAAAAGAAAAACTGAAATAGAAACTATTATAGTAACAATTCCTATATAAAGAACACTTTTAAAAGAAATTAATGCTACTTGTCCTAAAATAAATTTTTCCAAAACAGCAATTTTATTATCTGACATTTTATTTTGAATAAAACAAATTAAAACATTGCCTAAACCAAAAAAAGAAGAAAGTACTAAAGACAAAATAGCATCAATTTTAATTTTAGAATATTTTTTAATAATTTCCATCAAAAATAAAGAAACAAAAGCACCTATAAAAGAACCTATCCATAAAACCCATTCATCTGTATTTTTAAACCAAATATAAACTAAAGTTATTCCAGGTAAAACAGTATGTGAAATAGCATCACCAACTAAAGATTGTTTTTTTAAAATAACAAAAACACCTAAAATACTAGCACTGCAACCTAAAAAATAAATACCTAATAATACTTTTAAAAAAGTGTAATTAAATAAAACCATTTTTTCAAAATCTCTTTCTAATTTTTTTAATTTTTTAGTTTCATTAATAATTGATTAGAATAAGTTTTTTGAATATTTTCATTATTGAAGACATTAATAACAGGTCCGCTAGCTATTTTTTGAACATTCAATAAAACAACATAATCAAAGTATTTTTTCACAGTTGTTAAATCATGATGAACAACTATAATAGTTTTATTTTTTTCTTGTAAATTTTTTAATACAGAAATTATTTTTCTTTCTGTTTGAATATCTACTCCTTGAAAAGGTTCATCCATTAAATAAATTTCTCCTTGTTGAGCTAGTGACCTGGCTAAAAAAATTCTTTGTTGTTGGCCTCCTGATAATTCCGATATTTGTTTTTTCATAAAAGATAGCATATTAACTTCTTTTAAAGCTTGTAAAGCAATATTTTTATCTTCTTGTGTAGGTCTTTTGAACCAACCTAGATGTCCATATCTACCCATTAAAACAACATCAAAAACAGTTATAGGAAAATCCCAATCAACTGAATTTCTTTGAGGAACATAAGATATTTGTTTACAAATTTGATTATATTTTTTATTATTAAATAAAATATTACCTGAAATTTTAGGAATTAAACCTATCATTGTTTTAATCAAAGTAGACTTTCCTGCACCATTAGGACCAACAATAGCTGTTAATGAACTTTTAAAAAAATCGATATCGACATCCCATAAAACTGGTTTTATATTATATGCAACTGTTAAATCTCTTATACTAATAGCTATTTTATTATTCATCTTTTTACTTTCTTTTTTAAACTTTTTTAAATTTTAATATTTTTGATTACAATAATTCTTTTTCTATAGTATGTAAATTATGCAAAAAAGTACCTATATAACTAGAAAGTTTATATTTTTTTACAGGATTATAATCAAAAAATTCAAAATAATTATTATCTATTCCTAAAGAATCTGAAAATAATTCTTCTTCACTTATCTTAATATTATGGCCCTTCATCAAAACTGCTTCCTTTAAACTATCTAAAGATTTATGAGATATTGAAGATTCAGTAAAAATAGCTTTTACTTTTTTTTTGGCTAATTCATCAGCTAAATTATTAATATCTGAAATACTGGTTTCTGTTTGTGTTGAAATTCCTTGTATAGAACGCAATTCAAAATTAACATTATTTTTGTAAGCCAAATAACTAAAAGCATCATGAGCAGTAACCAACATTAAAGTATTGCATTTATGATTAAGTTCATTAATTTTTTTTTGAAAATATTTTTTTAATTCTTCTAATTCATCATTATATAATTTAAAATTGTATTCCGCTTTTATTCTATCTTTTGATTCTAAAATTTCAATTATATTATTTTTTAGTTTTTTTAAAACTTGCTGCCACAAATCAATACTAAACCAAATATGAGGATCTTCTTGTAATGTTTCTTCATCTATTCTAATATCTTTTTTATCAATATCAGAAGTTGCTAAAATAAATTTTTCACTATTATCACTATCTTCAGATAAAATTTTCAAAGATTCAATCATTTTAGATTCTAAATGCAACCCATTTACAATAACTAAATCAGCATTCTTAATTTTTTTACGATCTGAAAGTTTAGTTTTATAATTATGAGGATCTATTCCGTAACCCATTAAAGAATAGCTACGAATATTTTCTATTTTATGATATTTATTTTCGATTAAATCAACATTACCGATAATATGATTTATTAAATCATTCAACATAGTCGTAGTAGTAACAATTACTTTATCTTTCTTAGGATAATTGATTTTTTCAATGTCTGAATAACTAGCATATATCAAAATGGATAATACCAAAAAAGTTAACATTAACATCAACCAAAACCAAATGTATCTAAATGAAGAAAAAAAATTTTTTATTGTTATTAATAACCATTTCATAAAATTCGTTCTTTTGATTTCTAATTTTTTATATTTTTTTTACTTATTGAAGAAAATAAATAGTAAGTAAAAATTTAATTAAAATAAATTTTATTTTAATTATGTTAATTATTTTTAAAAAAATGAAAATATGAAAAAATTTAAAAAAATTTTTAAATAATAAATTTAAAATTATTCATCATAAGCATAAATATCAGTTAATGATTTAATTAAATTGATAATTTTATTAGATTTAATTTCACTATTACAATCTTTCTGAGATGCAAAATATTGTTCTAACTGAAATAAGTCTAAATTACTACTAAAAAAAGTCGGTAATTTATTTTCATAACGATAATATAGAAAAGATAAAAAAATATCATCTCTAAAAAAATCATTCATATTTTCAGATCCTAAATCATCTAAAATCAAACAAGGAATTTTTTTTAAATAATTTAGTTTATTTTCTATAGCTTCATTATACCATGTCTTAAATTGTCTTACTAAATCAGGCATAAATAAAAACAAAAGAGAAATTTTTTTTTTAATTAAATTTTTAGCTAATATTTTAAGCAAAAAAGTTTTACCTATATTAAAAGGTCCATGTAAATAAAAACCTTTTTTAATTTTATGAAAATTAGTCATACAAAATTGTATTTGATTAAAAACTTTTTCTTGAAAAGAACTTTTAATTTTTAATTTATTTAATTGTATATCAATAAATTGAATATTTTGATTAAATAAAATATTAGCTTTTTGTAAATCATTTTCAAAATGCATCTTTTGAACTTTAGATGTTTCTTTAAAAACAACATGCACATAAGGTTTAATTTTTAAAACCATACGATATCCTGAAGTCATTATTTGATTTTTATTTTCTAAGTAATTGTATACAATCAAAAGATCTTGATCCTGAATTTTTAAATCTTTAGTTTCATCATGTTCTAATATAAAAGATCTTATTTTATCTAAATATTGTTTATTAGGCAACATCAATCTATAACCTCTTTATTATTCATTATTAAAAGTTAAATTTTTTTTAATATCATCTAACCATTTAGGTCTTATTTTAGAATTTTTTTTATTTATTTTGATTTTTTTAGGAGTTTTTTTTATTAAAAAATTATAAGCCAATTCAGTAGAAATAATTCCTTGATCTAACCAAGAATCTAAAATAGTTTGAAAATAATTATAAGAAAGAAAAGCAACATCTTCATGTTCTTTAATTTTACAAACATACATAATCAAAGAATTAAAAATTCCTTTTTCTATATCACTATTTTGTTCAACTAACTTAAAGACAATATTTTGCAAATTAATAGAAGAATTAAAATTTTTAGCAAAATTATGAATAACTCTGTATGGATCTGTATTTTTCAAATAAATAATCATTTCATCTGTTTCATTTTTAATATTATTAATACCTATTGATTGTATTTTATAATCTTCTTTTAGATATTTTCTCTTTAAAAATGTTCTTAATTTATTTAAATCTAATTCCTCTTCATAATTTTTACGAAATACATCTTGATAAATCAAAGACATTTCTTTAGGGGATAAACCATAAACAAAACTTAATTTCATAAGATAATTTATATTATGATATTCAAACAAAAAAGGTTTTTTAAAACGATCAGATAAATTCTCTATAAAAATTTCAAAATCAAAATTATTATAAAAATTATTATTCAAATTATTATTATCTTTATTTTTATAATTACTAATTTCTTTTTTTATATTTATTTGTTTAAAACAAAAAACATCATGAAAATTTTTACTAATATTTTGATAATTTGCTAAATTTAATTTATCTTCACCAAAAATTACTTTTTCTAAATGTAAATAATTTTCTTCGCCTATAGTACTAAACAAAAATTGACTCAAAATAGGATCTCTAAAAAAATAGTAAGTATTAACCGGAGGTTGTACAAAATAGATTTTTTTGTTAACATCATTTAGATCTTGTAAAGTTTGTAACAAACCCACAGCTTCCAATTTATATTTATTTTGTTGAAAAAAATTAAAATCCATATTTAAAAATTCTAATAAAAACTTATAATCATATTCTGCATTATAATTATTACAAACTGGACTCATACAATATAGAGTTTGATAAATAAAAAAAGAATAATTACCTATAATAGGAGCATATAATAAAGTTAATATTCTATAATCTTCTAAACTTAAATTTTTATTATTCTTAATTTTAATTTTTTCTAATAAATACATAAAAAAAACCTTTTTTAACTACATAATTTTTAATTTTGTAATTTTTGACATTCAACACAAAAATAAGAACTTCGACCACCTATTTTTTTTTTCTGAATAATGTTGAAACAAAAAAAACATTTACTTTTATATTTTCCATATACAAGAAGTTTATTTTGAAAAGTTCCTCTTTTGCCTAAAACTTCAAAACTACTAATAGAAGATCCACCTGATAAAATAGAATCCGTTAAAATTCTCTTTGACTCTTTGATTATCAAATTAGTTTGTTCAAAACTAATTAAAGAAGATTTTGTTTCAGGGTGAATTTTAGAAAAAAAAAGTATTTCACTAGCATAAATATTTCCTATTCCTGAAATAATTCTTTGATTTAATAAATTTTTTTTAATTACTATATTACTTTTTTGTAAACTTTTATAAAATTGTTGAACAGTTATATCAAAAGGATCTGGAGCTACTAATCTAAGAGAACTTTGTGTTAAATAATCCTCTTTTTTATAAACTATAAATCTTCCGAACTTACGAAAATCATAATATCTTAAAACTAAGTTGTTTTCTAAAAATATTCTAAAATGTTCGTGTTTATCAGCTAATGATGATATTTGTTTAATATTTGAAATACCAAATTTACCTTCCATCCTCAAATGACCTACTAAAACTAAACCATCACTTAAAAAAAATAATAAAAATTTACCTTTTCTTTGAATATCTAAAAAAGTTTTTAAATAAATCTTACTAAACAATTCATTATTCTTAATAATAGATTCAAAAAAAACATCTATTCGAATAATTTTTTTATTAACCAAATATTTTCTTAAATTTCTAACTATTATTTCAACTTCTGGCAATTCAGGCATTTTTTTATTATTTCCTTTTATTTTTTTATTAAAATATTTTTAAAAATAAAATCAAGAAAGATTGATTTTTTTTCTTTCTTCTTCGCTCAATTGTTGAAAATAATCAATAAATAAAATATTATAATTATCCATTATTATTAATCTTCCTTTAACGATTTTTATAATTTGTTCTGGTTGTAAAAAAAATTCTGGGTTATCTTCGTCTATATGATTAAAAAATAAAATCACTTCTGATAAATTATAATCTTTGCTATCATATTGAAAAAATAAATTATTTAAAAACCATTCTCTTTTAATTTCTTCTTCTTTTGTTTTAAAATATCTAGTGTGAATTTTAATATTTAAATCCTTCAATTGAATATAATCATCAGATTTTAATAAAAAATCATGATAATTTTTTGATGAATCAGTAAACACAAATTTATTCCTCTTTTATCTTTTTTATTTTTTTGAAAAATTATATAAATTTTAAATATTTTTTGATTCTTACATAATAAAATATAAATATATTTTATACATAATTATAACAATAAATTATTATGATAAAAAAAATTTCAAATATAAACATTATCTATTATCAGACATAAAATATTCTACTAAATAGATAAAATAATAGGAATAATTATAGTATTTCTTAATGTTAATTCATAAATTCTATAACTAACAAAATCTATTAAATGTTTTTTTAAATAATTTTTATTTATTTTTTCATTTTTTAATAAATAATTTTGTACTTTTTGTTTAATTTCCAAAGATATATCCTTAATTAATTTTTTATTAGTCTTCATATAAATAAAACCTCTAGAAACAATCATAGGAAAATTTAAAATTTTCTTTTTTTTAAAATCAATTGAGATAATAACCGATAATAACCCTTCTTCGCTTAAAATTCTTCTTTCTTTTAAAATTAAATTACTTAAATCTTCAATTCCTGAATCATCAATATAAACATTAGAACTAAATGCTTTGGAGATAATTTCAGCGTTATCAGAATTAATACCAATAATATCTCCGTTATCTAAAATAAAAACTTTTTTAGGTTCTAAACCGCATTCAACAGCTAATTGTTTATGAGCTCTCAACATAATATGTTCACCATGAACTGGAATAAAAAATTTAGGTTTCACTAAATTGATTATTAATTTTAAATCACTTTGACTAGCATGTCCTGAAGTATGTGTTTCAACAAGAAATCCATTAATAATAACATTTATATTCATTTTAAACAATAAATCTAAAATTTTATTAACGCTTTCCTTATTTCCTGGTATAGGAGAAGAAGAAAAAATAACAGTATATTTTTGATTAAGTTTAATTTGTCTATGAACACCATTAGCCATTCGACTTAAAGCGGCTAACGGTTCTCCTTGTGAACCAGTGCAAAGCAATGTAATATTATCATATTTATCAATATTATTACTATTAACAATAACACCTTGAGGAATTTTTAAGTAACCATTTTTTATACCTATTTCAATTGCCTTTTCCATGCTTCTACCAAAAACAATCACTTTTCTTTTTGTTAAAACACTGGCTTCAATAATTTGTTTAATTCGATAAAAATTAGAAGCGAAAGTAACAATAACAATTCTTCCTGAAATTTTATAAAAAAGTTGATTAATAGTATTACCAACTGTGTTTTCCGATTGTATCATACCTTTATGTTGAGCATTAGTAGAATCTGATAATAAACACAAAACTCCTTCTTTTGATAAATCAGAAATTTTTTCATATTCAGCTAAAGGACCAGCAGGTGTTTGATCAATTTTAAAATCTCCAGTATAAAAAATAATATTATTTTGGTTTTTAAATTTATTTTTAAAAACAATACCATAAGAATCTGGAATAGAATGATTCATTCTTACAAAAGATACTTCTGTATTACCAAAATTTAATTTTGAATCCTTAGAATATCTAGTCATAATATTCACATATTTATTAAGTTTGTGTTCTATTAATTTGGATTCAATTAGATCATATGCAATACCATTTACAAAAATACGTGGAATATTTATTTTCTTAACTAAAAAAGGAATTCCTCCTATATGATCTTCATGTCCATGAGTAATAAAAACACCTACAATACGACTTTCGTTATTTAATAAATATTTATAATTTGGAATCACATAGTTAACTCCTAAAAAAGAATCACTAGAAAAAGAAATACCTGAATCAACTATAAATATTTGTTGATCTATTTCAAAAACATACATATTTTTCCCTATTTCGCCTATTCCTCCCAAAGCATAAAAAAATATGTTGTATTTTTCAGCTAAAAAATATTTTTCAAGAATGTTATTCATTTATTTTTAATCCTTCCTTGTTAAAAATAAAAAGTTATTTTTTTATTAAAAAAAACAGAACTAACTTAAAAATTAATAAACTGAAATTAAAACTGGAATTATAACAGGTTTTTTTCTAGTCTCTTTAAAAACAAATTTTGATAATGTTTCCTTTAGGTTATTTTTAAAATCACTCCATTTAATATGATCTGTGTTATTTAAAAATTCATCACAAATATTTTTAATAAAAATTTCTTTTAATTGAATACACATATTTTCAATTTTATTTTTATCCAAAAAACCTTTGCTAATTAATTCTATATTTCCGATAATTCTTTTAATTCTGGTACTAATACCACAAACTAAAATAATAACTCCATCATTTGCTAAAAGTTCTCTATCCTTTAAAATATAGTTATTTCCATCTAATACAGGTGTACCATCTATTAAAATTTCTCCTAAATTTTTGAAAAATTTCTTTTTAATATAAGGTTTATTTTCAGTATCATAAATCCATTGATCACCATTTTCAAACATAAAAATATTTTTTTCTTTATAATTAAAATTCTGAGCAATTTTCTTTATTTGATATTGATGCCTATATTCACCTACAACAGGTAATAAAAACTGAGGTTTAAGCAAATGTAACATTAATTCAAAATTTTCTTCATAATTATAAGAAGCTGTAAGTAAGTCTTCGATCAAAATATCTACAATAAAATCACTTCTAGCTAAAATATCTAATGTTTTACTTTGTATCTTATCAATACCATTAACTTCTATTGATAATAATAAAATTTTATCTTGAGGATTAAGTCTCATTAAACGATCTGTTTGTTTGCACATTCTTTGTAAACGATAAAAAGGTTCAAATCTCTTTCCTACTACAATTATAACCAAGTTTTTATATTTTAAAAAATCATTTGAATTTTTAAGATCAACTAAAAAACCTTCTGGAATTTTTAAATAACCTTTCTTAAGAGCTAAATCAATAATTTTTTCACTTTTTCTTCCTAAAATAACAATTTTCAAATTAAATTCTACAGCTAAATTGATAGCTAATTGTATTTTTAATAAATCTGGTATTAAAAAAGAAATTATGATATTATTTTTAATACTGGCAAAATAACTACTCAAATAATATTCTAAAAGTTCTTTTTTTTTTTGTTTAATAATGCTAAAAGCGCCTTGAGAAGCTGGTATAAAAGCTAAAACTTTTTTTTCTCCTAATTTGGCTAAACTAGAAAAATTAGTTTGAAAATTTTTATCTTTAGATTGTAAAAAATGCATTTCGCTTATATAAATAATGTATCCATGTGAAGTTTTAAATGATAATCCTAAAGTTTCAGGTAAAAAATGTGCTATATTAAAAAAAGAAACAACAGTATCTGAAAAATTTATTTTAGAATTTTCATTAATAGTATGGAATATTATATTTGTAACATCAATATTATTATTTTTCAAATTATTTTTTATAACATCCACAACAAAATCAGAAGCATAAATAGGAATATTTAAATTTTGGATCAAATAAGGCAAAGCGCCTGAATGGGTTTCAAAAGCAGAAGTAATAAAAATAGCTTTAATTTTTTCTTTAATCAAATCTAATTTGGTATATTCAGGAATAATAGAATCTATTCCATGAGTTAAAATATCAGGATATTTTAATCCTACATCTAAAATAAAGTAAGAAGATTTAATTTTAAGTAAATAAAAATTTTTACCATTTTCTCCTATACCACCTAAAGCAGAAAAACTTATTTCTTTTTGCATTTTTATAAAGAACTCCTTGATATTTTTATTTTAAGAAATAAATAATTAAAAAATTATTAAATTTAATTTTATAAAATAAATTTTCATATTTCTTACAATTATTTCGAAATATAAAAAAATAAAATAAAATTAAAAATATTAAAAAAATAAAAGAAAGTTGTTTTATTAATGAAATATCCTTTTAAAAAAAATTTTATAAAAAATAAAATTGAAAAAAATAGTAATTTTTTAAATATTAATTTTAAAAAAAATTATTTTAAAAAAAATTTAGGTCTAACTTTAGAAAAAGATATAAATTTAACAAATAATTTTTATAAAGAAAAAAACATAGCTTTAATTTATAAAAACGAAATACCCATTAAAATAACTAAAGTAGAATACCCTAAAAGACAAAAAGCTAAAATTGTTCAGGCTTATTTTCATTCTAATTCGCTACCTGATTATCATGGTTTATATAAAGGAAATTTTTTATCATTTGATGTTAAAGAAACAAGTAATAAAACTAGCTTTTCCTTAAATAATATCCCTATGCATCAAATAAATAACTTAAAAAAAATTCATCATTTTAAAGGAATATCATTTTTTATTATTTATTTTAAAAATAAAAACAAATATTTTTACCTTCCTATTGAATTTTTAATAAATTATTTAAAAAAATGTAATTTAAAGAGTATTAATTATAAAATTTTCGAAAAAGAACTTTTTCAAATTCCATTTAGTTATTTACCTAGAATAGATTATTTAAAAATAGTTGATAAATTTATAAAATAAAATGATTTAATAAAAAAAATATTCATTTTCTTTAAAAAAATATTTCAAAAAATAAAATAAAATAAAACCAATAATTAAATTATTAAATAAAATAGAAAGAAAAAAATAAGTTAAAAAAAAATAAATTGAATTAAAGTTAAAAAACTTTATTTTAAAAAAATCTAAAAAATTTTCAACTAAATGGTTTATTTGTTCATTAAAATTATTATAAATAATTATGGTAAAAATTAAATAAGAAATAATTTGAAAAATAGTAATAATTGAAAATATAATAAAAAAAATTTTTTTTTTAAAAAAATACTTTTTTTTAAAATTAAAATATAAACCAGATAAAGAACAAGACAAATAAGGAAAAACAAAAACAAATAACAAAAGAACGAATAAAAATTTATAATTATTTTTCGCATCTGTTAATAAACCATGTTTTTGACTAGAAATAGAAAACTCAATTATAATATGAATCAAAATATAAAGTAAATTTGAAAAAAAACTTGATTTTAAACCAAATAAAAAACCTATTAAAATAATAGGTAATAACTCTAGTTTAATAAAAGAATGGCAACAATCAATATTCAAAATAAATCTATTAAAAGTAAACTCTATAATAAAAGATATTGCCAAAAGAAGAGAAATAACAACTATTTTTTTTAATAAAAAAACTTTCATCCTTAATAACCTTTATTTTATCATTGTTCTATATTGATACTGTTTACAGAAACATGAAAAAAATTAATAAAAAGCATTTTCTTCTAATAAACCAAAAAAATCTTTATTACTAGAATTTAAAATAAAATCTTCAATATTAATACTTTTAGAAATTTTATTTATATTTTCTCTATTATAGATAATATTTTCAAATTTTTCTAGAAAAAATGATAAATTTTCATTTTTATGAAAAAAATCACCTTTTAAAAAAATTTTCTTTATTCTACCTTGGTTTAAAGATAAAAAAACTTCTAAATTACCCCATTCAAAATGCTTTTTTAAAATTTTTGAATAAGCAGGATATTCATCATATATCCAACTTGGAGATGAATATTTCTCTGACATCTTTTCTACTTTTTGTATTTCTTCTGCACTTAAAACATACACCTTATTTGTTAAACTTTTTTCTAAATGAAAAGTTAATTTTTCTTGATCCATATCTTTTAAATGTTCTTTTAAATTAGTAACTCTTGAAGAAACACTTTGAATACCTTTTGAAATTAATTTTTCATTATTAACTGTAATACAACGAACCATAGTATCTATATCACAATCATAAAGCAGAGTACCGTGAATAATTACTCCGTTTTTATTCTGCATAAAAGAATTTCCAGAAACCTTTTTATCTTCCAATAAAATATCATTTCTTCCGCTAAAATGAAGATTAACACCTATTTCTTTAAATGCTTTAATTATTTCAGACAAATATTTTCTAAAAGAAAAATCATCATTTTTTTTGGTAATTATACTAAAAATAGGTGTTTTAGGATCATTATAAACACAACCCCCTCCCGAAGGACGTCTAAAGATATCAATATTTTTTTGTTTAATAAATTCCATATTTACTTCATTTTCAATAATTTGATGTTTACCAACTACAATTCCTTTAATTTTCCATAAAAAGAAAAAAATTTCATTTTTTTTTAGTAAATTATTCAAAATATATTCTTCTAATGCAAAATAAAAAAATGGTTTTAAATCTTCTTTTCTGATATATTTTACCAAAATCATAAAATTATTTTCCTTTATTTATCTTTAAAAACTCTCAAAAATATAAAAAATTTGTTTAATTATTAATTTTAATAAACATTTCACTTAATTATTAATAAAAAAAAATACTATATTTATTATTTATCTATAAATATAATAACATGAAATGAAATCATAACATATTTTTTTTTACAAAATAAAAAATAGTATTTATGAATATAAGTATTTTTTTTTATTAATCAGATTTTATAAAAATAAATAAAGATAAAAAATTAAAAAAACCAAGAAGATTTATTTTTCTTAGAATAATTTTTAGATTGAAAAATTTCTCTAAATTCTTTTAAAAGTTCTTTTTCTCTGTTAGTTAAATTTACAGGTGTTTTAACTTTTACGATTATATAATGATCACCTTTTCTATAAGAAGATCCAATATAAGAAATTCCTTTATTTTTTAACCTAAATTTTGTATCTGTTTGGGTTCCTTCAGGAATTTTTAAATTAACCATACCATAAATTGTAGAAACATTAATAATATCACCCAATGTAGCTTGAAAAAAATCAATAAAAACAGTAGAATAAACGTCTTGTCCCTTTCTTTGAAAAATATTATGAGGTCTTATTTGAATATCCACATATAAATCACCACTAATATTGCCAAAAAAACCATGATTACCTTCTTGAGATACTTTCAAAGTCATTCCATCTTCTACGCCAGCCGGTATATTTAATTTAGTTTTTTTCATTTGTAATACTCTTTGTTTACCATTACAAAAAAGACATTTATTTAAAATAGTTTTTCCTGCTCCTTTACAATATGGACAAATCTGTTGTGTAGTAAAATTGACCAAAAAAGTTCTTTGAGCAACAGTAACATAACCTGATCCATCGCAATGACTACATAAATGAATATCTTTAGGATCACGAGCTCCTGTTCCCTTACAATTAACACAATCCTCTTCTATATTAAATTGAATATTTTTTTCTACTCCTAAAGCAGCTTCTAAAAAATCAATCGTAATCTTAACATGTTTATCCTTTCCTTTTTTAGAATGTCTTTTACTACTTCTTTTTTCTCCAAAAAAACTATCAAATATATCTCCTAAATCAAAGTCGTTGTTACTAAAACCTCTAAAACCATTATTATTAAAATTATTAAATCCAGAATGTCCAAAACTATCATAATCTGATTTTTTTTGAGGATCGCTTAAAACTTGATAAGCTTCTTGAACTTCTTTGAATTTTTCTGCAGCATTTGAATCTTTACATAGATCAGGGTGATATTTTTTAGAAAATTTTCTATAAGCTTTTTTAATATCATCTAAACTAGCATTTTTGGTTAAACCTAAAATTTCATAATAGTCTTTTTTTTGACTCACAATAAAAACTCCTTATTGTAACATGTAAGATATAATTTTTTATTTATTATAAAAACAACTTTTGCTAATAAATAAACCAAAAAAAGATTCATAGATCTTTCTTTGGTTTAATAACAAAAAGCAAATAATATTAAAAAATAAAAATTTAAATTATTTTTTTTCTTCAAATTCAGCATCTACTGCTTCATCAGAAGAAGATTTTTTTTCTTCAGCTGTCGTACCATTATTAGATTTATCTTTATCTTTTTCTTCCTGTTTTTTCTGATAAGCTTTCATAATTATTGGTTGTGATTCTTTAACCAAAATATCTATTTTATCTTGAATCAAATTTTTATCATCACCTTTTAAAGCTTCTTCAAGATTTTTTATATGTTCTTCTAAACTATTTTTTTCTTTTTCTGATAAATCATCTTTTACAGTATCCAAAGATTTTTTTGTTTGAAAAATAAGCTGATCAGCTTTATTACGAGTTTCTATTTTTTCTTTCTGTATTCTATCTTGTTCTGCATTTATTTCAGCTTCTTTAATCATTCTTTCAATTTCTTCTTCTGATAATTTATTGCTACCAGAAATAGTTATTTTTTGCTCTCTATTTGTTTCTAAATTTTTAGCTTTAACAGACACAATTCCGTTAACATCAATATCAAAAGTAACTTCGATCTGCGGTTGCCCTTGAGGAGCAGGAGGGATATTATCTAAACGAAAACTACCTAAAGTTTTATTATCTTTTGCTAAAGGCCTTTCTCCTTGTAAAACATGAATATCAACTGAAGGTTGATTATCTACAGCAGTTGAAAAAATTTGCGATTTAGAAGTAGGAATAGTTGTATTTCTTTCAATTAATTTTGTAAAAACATTTCCTAAAGTCTCAATCCCTAAAGATAAAGGAGTAACATCTAATAATATAACATCTTTCACATCACCAGCTAAAATAGCTCCTTGTATAGCAGCACCCATAGCAACAACTTCATCAGGATTAATAGTTTTATTTGGTAATTTATTAAGCTCTCTTTTTACTAATTCTTGAACAGCAGGTATTCTTGTTGAACCACCTACTAATAAAACTTGATCAATTTGTCCTGCTGATAACTTTGCATCTTTTAAAGCCTTTCTAATAGGTTCTATACAACTTTGTACTAAATCTTCAGTTAAAGAATCAAATTTAGCTCTTGTCATATTATAGTTTATATTCAAAGGTTTCCCATTTAACGAAACTATAAAAGGAAGAATAATCTGAGTAGAAAGAGAACTGCTTAATTCTTTTTTAGCTTGTTCAGCAGCCTCTTTTAGTTTATTTTTAGATTCCGGATTAGTTTCTATATATTTGGATATAGCATTTTCATAACCTAAATTTTCTTTTTTTAATAAATCTATCAAAAAATCAACAATTTTGTTGTCAAAATCATCTCCACCTAATTCGTTATTCCCGGCTACAGCTTCAACAGCAAAATTTCCATCAGCTAAAGTTAAAATAGAAACATCAAAAGTACCACCACCTAAATCAAAAACTAAAATTTTCTGTTCTTTATCAGTTATTTTATCTATTCCATAAGCTAAAGCAGCTGCTGTTGGTTCATTAATTATTCTTACAACTTCTAAATCAGCTATTTTACCTGCATTTTTTGTTGCTTGTCTTTGATCGTCATCAAAATAAGCAGGGACGGTAATAACTGCTTTTTTTACTTCTGCTCCTAAATAATCTTCAGCTTGTTTTTTAAGACTTGCTAAAATAAAAGAACTTATTTGTTCAGGACGTCTTCTTTCACCGCCTACTTCTATCATAACATCATTTCCATTTTTATCTTTTTTTCCCATTTGTCTTTTAACAGAAGCAACTGTATTTTTAGAATTAACTATAATTTGGTTTTTAGCGACCTGACCAACTAAAATTTCACCATCTTTAAAAGCTACAACAGAGGGAGTAGTACGACCACCTACACTATTAGGAATCACTCTAGCTTCATTTCCTTCAAAAACAGAAATACAGGAATTTGTTGTTCCTAAATCTATACCAATAATCTTATTTGTTTTTTTTCTCATCTTCATCACTCCATTCATTTATTTTAACCATTGCTGGTTTTATTATCATTTCCTTATATAAAAAACCTTTTTGTAAAACTGAAACAATTGTATTATTAGGTTTGCTTCTATCTGAAATCTTTTCCACAGCATAATGTTTTTCAGGATTAAATTCTTGTCCTAAAGATAAAATTTCTTGAACACCATTTTTTTCCAAAATTTTTTTTATTTGTTGATATATCATTTGAAAACCTAAAATAAAATTTTTCAAAATGTCATTATCTGTATTCATTTCCATGACTTTTTCTAATTGTTCAAAAGGAACTAAAATATCTTTGATTAAATTTAGAGAAGCATATTTTTGTTCTAAATCTTTTTCTCTCTGTATTCTTTTTTTGAAATTTTCCAAATCAGCTGAATATTTTAATCTATCATGAACTAAATCTTCATTTATCTTCATTAAATTATTTTTTAATTCATCATTACTATTTTTTAGATCTTTTATAATATCTTCTAAATTATCTTTATCTATATGACTACTGATATTACAATTACAATCGGTATTGTCTTCATTACCGTTAAAATTACTTTTTTTATTTATATCTAAATCATCACAATGACAATTTTCACTACTTTTGTCTTCAATTTCTTTTTTAGGATTTTTTTTCATTTTTTCGATTTTGTTTTCTTTTTGCATCAAAAAATAATCACTCCTTTATTATTTAGCAAAATTGGGATTTTTGTTGATAATTATTTTCAAATAACTGTGTTAAATGAGCAGATAAATACTCTAAAATAGGTATAATTTTATCATATTTCATAATAAGCGGCCCTAAAACTCCAATAAAACCTTTTTCATTTTTATTAATTTTATAAGGTACAGAAATTATTATAAAATTGCTATATGTTATTAAAGTTATTTGATTAACTAATTTACAAACATTCTTTTCAGAATAAGAAGAATTAAAAAAAATTTTCCGTAATTCTCCAGTATCAAAAATTTTTACTAATTCTTTTAAAATTATATTATTTTTAAAATCATATTTATTAAAAAAATTTGATATCCCGTAAATATGAGAACTATTATCAGCAAAACAATAAAAAATTTTATTCAAAACTTGAATTAATTTTTCTGAATAATAAAAACATTTTTTTTTAATTTCTTTTTTAATAGTATCATTTTTTAACAATTCTAAAGCTTCTAATAAATATTTGTTTAGTAATAAATTATTTAAAAATTCAATAGCTTTTTCCAATCCAATTAAAAATAAACATTCTTCTTTTTTAGAAAAAATATTTCTATATCTTAAATTACCTCTATCTGTAATAACTAAAACAATAACATGATAAGAATTTAAAAAAATTAAACTTATTTTACTAATTCTGCTTGTATTAAATATATCAGGAACGATATTAAGAGTTACATAATCAGTTAAATTACATAATAACTTTAAAACTTCTTTAATAACATCTTCTTTGTTAGAATTATTCTTATTAATTATATTCTCAAACAAAGAAGCTATTTCAAAAGAATTTTTAGATTCTTCACGAGTCATTAAATTTTGTAGATAGAAAATATATCCTTGCAAAGAAGGTACTCTTCCGCTAGATTTATGATTCTTAATTAAATATCCTTTTTTTTCCAACTCAACCATATCATAGCGTATGGTAGCACTAGAAAATTTTAAGTAAGATAGAGAAGTTAAGAATTTAGAACCTATAGGTTGATTTTTTTTAGAATAATTTTCAACAATAGCTTTTAAAATCATTTTTTTTCTATCAGAAAGCAATTTAACACCTCTGGAATAAATCTTTATATATTTATTTTTTAGCACTCATTTATCATGATTGCTAACACAACTATATTCTATTATTTTTTTTATTCAATGTCAATACTTATTTTTTCCTATTCTATTAATTTTAACATTTTTTATTTCGATAAATGAAAAAATAACTGTTAAAATATTATATATATTTTATAAAAAATTTTTATTTTGATAATTTGGATTAAAAAAAATAAAATAGAGGTTATGTTTAGTTGAAATTTAAAAATTTTTTTAATAACAAAAATAAGAAAACAAAAAAAAATATAATTAATGAAAAAATAATTTTTTTAATATCTATTTTCTATATTTTATCACTTATTATTTTTTATAAAAAAATATTAAACATACTAGAAAAACAACAAATAAACACAATAAAAGAATATATAGTGAAAAATAATCCAAACGAAAAAATAAAAAAATTAGAAAATAAAAATACTTTTTTAAAAGATAATATTATACAAAATCAAAAAAAATTAAGAAATATTTTTGATAAAAAACAAAATGATGATGATTTCGAGCTAAAAAATCATAACATAAGAAAAGGTGATTATGTTTATGCATTTGTTTTAGATAATAACGAAAAGAATCAAAAACCATTTCAAGAAGGGATAATAAGCAAAGATTATAACGAAAAAAAAATATATTTTCTGCCTATTTCTATTAAAGGGAAAAATAACAAAATTTTTTTTAATAAAAAAGGAGATTTTATAGGAATCTCTCTTCCTTTACAAAATGAAGAATCCCAAATAAACTATATAATAACTTCTAACTTAATTTTTCATTTAATTAATTGCCATATACTCCATAAATATAATACAGATTTATTTCAACAAGATAATTTAATGAAATATGCAAGCAAATACTATATAAAATTATCATTTAAAACAAAAAATAACCAAAAAGACAACAATGATAAACAAGAAGAAGAAGAAAAAAATACTGAAACAATAGAAATTTGTTTAAATAAAGAAGGTTTGTTTATAGGATTAAAATTTAATGAAAAATTCCTACAAATATCAAAAATATTCAACGAATATAGTCTTTGTGAAAATTGTATAGAATTTTTGAAAGATGAAGATAATAATAAAGAATATGAAGATAATAAAATAGATGATAAACAAAATTTTCAAAAAAATATACCAAATTATAAAAACTTTTACCAAATTGATAAAAATGAAGAAGAATTAAAAGAAAAAATAAAAGAATTATCCCAGATTACTTTTTTAGTTAAAACAGAAAAAAGTTTAGGTTCTGGTTTCATTTTCAAAATTGAAAAAATAAAAAATGAAAACAAATACAAATACTATATTCTTACTAATAGACACGTAATTAAAACAGATAGCGAAAATGAAGATATTATTAGTGTTTATAATAAATACTTTTTTTTAAAAAAAATAGATAAACTACTTTTTATAGATAATCAAATTGATTATGATGATGTAGCTATTTTGACATTCGAAGAAGATATAGATCAACAAAATACAGAAAAATTTAATCAAGTTCAAAAAATTTTAGAATATGCATTTCCTAAAAATAAAAAAATTGATATTAATCAAGGAGATAAAGTTTATTCAATGGGTTCTCAAATATCTACTGTTCCAACTATTCATTTATCATTAAAAATAATTGATCAAATAAAAAATTTATCAAATTTTTTGATTTCAAATACAAACAATATTTATGATCTTTATGATAAAATGTCAAAATTTTACCAATCAAATGATATTCAGGAAAAAATTGAAATAAATTTATTAAAAAAAGGGAATATAATGGCTTTCAACAATGAAATGATAATTTTTGATATTACGATTGATAGTGGTAATAGTGGTGGTCCTGTTTTTAATGAAAAAGGTGAAATAATCGGAATAAATAGAAGTATAGTTAAAAATATATATTTTGCAGACGAATTTTCTCACTCTATTAATATGAATCATGTTAATCAAATATTAGATGAAAAATATTGGGAAAAAAATCAATATTTTATAAATAAAAAAAATGATCATTTAAAAGAAAAAATAAAAAAATTTAAAAGTATTATTGAAAAAGAAACTATTACTGCTAATTCAGAAAATCCAAAATTAACTATTTTTATGGATGAAATTTTTAATATTCTATCAAAAAATAAATTTTCTTTTAATAATCAAATATCACCACAAAATATTATTTTATTCAGAACTCCTATTATTAAAAAAAGTCAAAACGAAATCAAAATAATGATAAACTTATTTAAAACAATAGATGTTCCAGCGAAAATATTCTATTTTGATCCTACTGAAGAAATTATCGAATTACAACTAAATATAATAAATAATAATGAAAAACTTAAATTTTTGATAAAATTTATAAAAAAAAATAAAAAAAACCAAATTACTGATACTAAAGAAATTAATTTTAATTTGCAAAAAAATGATGATAATGGAATAATTAATTTTGAAGAACATAAAGATTTAAATTCTTTTTTAACTTTAGAACTTTTTCATTTTGTGCCAAAAAACAAAATAAATATTCAAGAAAAAATAAAAAGATCTTTAGTAGTTTGGCAAAAAAGAGATAGAGGTAATGTCATAGAAGGAAATGGTATTATTTTTCACAAAGAAAAATTACAAAATGGAAATTTTTTATATTTTGTATTATCAAATTTTAATGGTGATGTAAATCTGATAGATGAAATAAAAAATATTTTTTTTGATTATGCAGAAATAACAACCTATAAATCTAATATATATGAAAAAGAAAAAATTAAAATAAATAGTTTTTATTCTACAGAAATGAATAATTTAGTTTTAATGAGTTTCGAATCAAATTATGAATATGAATCAGTTCAAATAACACCTATTTCTGACATATCAATAGGTGATGAAATTTATTTCATTAATAACATAAACAACGAAAACTATTTTCCTCAAATATTTAAAAGTAATATAGGTAATATTATAGAAGAGACAAAATCATTCCTTTTTGATTCTGTTTTTGACTTAAAAGAAAAACCAGTTATGAAAAACTTTAAATTAAATTTTTTATGTTTTGATAAAGAAGGTAATTTTATAGGTTTTAATGACCATATTAAATACCAAAATAATAAATTCATGCCTTCGCATTTTATACAAGGTTCTTTTTTAAAGAAAGAAAATTTATTACCTCTTTTCATTAAAAAAAAAATAAAAGAAAAAATTAACGTAATATTTACAGCTATATTTGTAATTATATCTTTTAATATATTATTAAAAATAATATCTCAAAATAAAATAAATAAAAATAAAATAAAATTATAGTTTTTTTAAAAAAATAAAAAAATTAAAAGATAAATTTAAGCTAAATAAATTTAAAAAAGGTAAAAAATATATTATGGTAATGATCATTCAATCTAAAAATAATATAACTTTCAAAAAATTAAAAAAATTAATCAAATATTCTAAATATAGAAATTTATATAAAGAATTTATAGTATTCGGAAAACATTCTGTAGAAGAAGCTTTTAAAAAAAAAATAGTCAAAAAAATATACTGTATTAATAAAGAAAAAGAAAATCATATTTTAATTAAAAAAGAATTAATAAAAGAATTGCACCCTAATAAAGTTTTATTTAATAAAATGGCTCTTTGTGATATAACACAAAAAAAAATAACTAGCGAAAAAATTCTAGTTTTAGATAATATACAAGATCCAGGAAACGTAGGTAATTTATTAAGAAGTGCTTGTGCTTTTGGTTTCGAACATGTTTTTTTTAGTGATAAATCAGTAGATTTATATAATGAAAAAGTTATCAGAAGTAGTCAAGGAGCTTTTTTTAATTTATTTCTAGAAAAAGGCAATACTTATAATTTTTTAAATAATTTGAAAAAACAAAAATATAATATTTTTAGTTCTTGTGTTTATGAGAAAAATATTAATTTAAAAAAAATAAATAATATTTTTTTAAATAAATATCAAAAAAGAGTTTTGATTTTAGGCAACGAAGGATTAGGAATATCAAACTGGATTAAAAAAATTTCTGATTTTTTGTTAAATATTGAAACTTCAATTCAAACAGAAAGTTTAAATGTTAGTTCAGCCGGAAGTATTCTGATGTATATTCTAAAATAGAATTTCTAATTTTGATATATAAATAAGAAAT
>NZ_CM018785.1 GCF_009268105.1 Candidatus Phytoplasma sacchari | reverse complement strand
GATGTGAATAAAAGTAATTATATTAAAAAATATTATAGATCTCATAGTGAACGTTTAAAAGCAAGACAACGAAAAAGAGATGAAGATTTAAGATCTCTTTTAAAAGATATAAAACAAAAAAAAATTAAAGAAGAAGAAGAAAGACAAAAATTTTATGATGAAGAAGAAAAATATCGTGAATCTAAAACTTTGCAATTATTTAAATAATTAAATTTTAAAAAATTTTTCGGCTTTGTTACAACCGAAATTGAAAAACTCTAAGTATGTTAAAAATCTTTTATATTTTATATAAAAAATGAACAAAGATTAACGTTAATACTTTTGTCTAACAATTATCTTGTCTTTTTTAAAAAATCAATTTTTTTTGATTTTTTGAATATCATTTATGTTTTTTCACTTAAATATTATGATTTTTCATTCTAAAAATAATAAAAAAAGATTTATTTGTTGATTTAACACTTTTAGGAATATGTTATAATAAATGTGTAAAAAACTCTAACACGTAACTAAAAAATATAAATATTGTATCAAAAATCAGATATAATATAATAGCAAAGACCCCGGTCTATACGTTTGTTAGAGTAATCGTATAAAATCGGGGTCTTTCTTTTTTTACAGTTTATAAATAAAAAAAACCATATAACTTTATTTTATCTTGACTGATAAAAGTTATATAGTTGAAACTTGGAAGTGATTTTTTTAAAATACTTAAATTTTAATTATACCAAAAATTTATCAAATTTAAAATAAATTTACTTCTATGTCTTTCTACATAGAAACCTAGAAATTAGTTAGTTGTGTGTAAAAACCAACTCTACTAATTAGTTTCTAGGTTTGTGTGTAGAAATCATACAAGAAAGAGTTGGTATATAACAATGGAAAATAAAATAAGATATAAAAATATCTTCATTTCTTATTTAGATGAAAAAGATAATTTTACTGAAAAAGATGTTCGAGAATTTTTTCTTAATTTAATGAAAAATTATGATAATAAAATAAATTATTTAATTATAGGAAAGAAAGAAAAAAGATTGAATGTTTTATTAATGTTAAATAAACAACCTTTTTTTAGAAGAATAGAGATTTTTAATCTGATAATACAAAATAAAAAAAGTTCTAAAGCTATGGCAACTTTAGAACCATCAATAATTAAAAATGCTATTTCTTCAAAAAACATCCACGAAGATATTATATCAAAAAGTGAAAAAGTTTGTGAAGTGGGAATTCCTAGTTTCATTCAAGAAATATCCGAAAAGAGTAGAAAAGAACAAAACGAAGAATATATTGATTATATGAATAAAATTAAAAGAGAGTTTGATGAAGATCCAGAAATGACGGTAGAGGAAGTAGAAAAACTAGTTTTTGGTTTTTTACGTCAACAAAAAAACTATATGGCTTTTGAAAGATCATCGACCGTGATGCAAGCATTAAAGAATAATTTTTCCAGACCTCAAAGAATAACTGATAGTTTAGAAATAAGAAACTTAAAAACCTTTAATTTAAATAATGAGAAAATAAAATTCATCATTAATCATTTAAAAACAGAATTAAATAGTTTAAGAAATGGCAATCGAGGAATTGGTTTAATTATCGAAGGATTAAGTGGTTTAGGAAAAACGGATTTGATCTTAGCGATTTGTAAAGAATTAAATATTATTTTTAATTACATGAATCGAAAAATGAATTTTAGTGTGAAAACTTATGATGATGAAAACGCCGAAATAGATATTTGGGATGATTTTAAACCTAGTTATTTTATTGAAAATGATTTATTTGAAAGTATCTTCGGAGGACAAGTAGGTTTTACTGTCGAAACTGCTAAGCACGAACGTGATCGCATTATTAAAAAGAAAAAAATAAACATTTTTATTTGTAATGAACAGAAATCTTTTCAAAATTTTTTTGAACAACGACCAGCTGATATGAAATACTTATTGAGTCGTCCCAATGTTTTTTTTCTTAAATTAGACAATAAATTGTTGTTCAAATTAGTAAAAAATAGGTAAAAAATAGGTAAAAAATAGGTAAAAAATAGGTAAAAAATAGGTAAAAAATAGGTAAAAATAGGTAAAAATAGGTAAAAATAGGTAAAAATAGGTAAAAAATAGGTAAAAAATAGGTAAAAAATAGGTAAAAAATTTTAGTAAAAAATTAGTAAAAAATAGGTAAAAATAGGTAAAAATAGGTAAAAAATAGGTAAAAATAGGTAAAAAATAGGTAAAAAATAGGTAAAAAATAGGTAAAAAATAGGTAAAAAATAGGTAAAAAATTTTAGTAAAAAATTAGTAAAAAATAAGAATAATAATGAATAAACATTATTAAAAAAAAAAAAAAAAGCGTGAAGGTAAAGAAAAAAAAGTCATTTTGATCTTTGCTACATTATTTTTGTATATTACAAAGATCAAAGATCAAAATTTCAAAAAGTATGTATTATTCGCAGTAAAAAAGAAAAATTTTGATCTTCTGATCTTAATTTTGATCTTTTTGATCTTTGATTTTTTGACTTCTAAAGATCAAAATCAAAAGTTAGAATATTCGATTATTCTTTTTTTTTCTATTTTTTTTTGCATTTTGATCTTTGATCTTTGTAAATACAAAAAAAGATTACAGAAAATATTTTTTATATTTTTTGTTTAAAAAAACCTTCACGCTTTTTTTTTTTTTTTATATATAAATAAATAGATTTTTTATCTAATTTAAAATTTAAATAAAAATAACTTTATAAAATTTGCATTTTTTATAAAATTATCTTTAAATGAATATATTCTATATTTTTGAAATTTTATATGAAAGGATAAAAAAATGAATAAAAAATTAATTTTTAATAATTTTCATAAAATTTTATTTAGTGCTTTGATATTTATATTTTTGTTTCAAAAAAAATATTTATTTGCTTCTTCTTCTCAAAAAAAAATTATTTCTTTTAATAGTGATAAGAATACAGTTGAGTATAGTTTTGTTTCTGTACCAGAATCT